>CAZXHW010000037.1:9980-18720 GCA_964639915.1 uncultured Heliomicrobium sp. | reverse complement strand
ATCGCTTCAAAAATATCTTTGAAGTCGAACGCCTCAGTGGCACCAGCCCGCTGTCCATTGAACAGGACATCCGCGGAGTCTTCTTGCTCGCGAACCTGGAAAGCGTTCTGAGCAAATCAGACGAACAAGCCCTGGAACAACACGCGACCGAGCGACACACGCAATACACGCCCCAAGTCAATCACGCGGTGAGCTATCTCGCCCTGGTGGATCGAGTCGTCCAACTGCTGAGCAGCGACTTCCCGCACGAACAAGTCTTGGACGAACTCCATCACCTGTTCCGTACGAACCCGACGCGAAAACGCCCTGGTCGCCGGGTTGTTCGTTCACCGGTTAAATACGCTCATCGCTTACGGTTCCATAAGTATGTCAAAAAGCTATTGGCTTAATTCAATGCCATTGCCCTGTTGGGGCTGGACGTTATGGCCTCAATGGTGTTACCGGCGCGGGAATTGGTCGGGGTTATCGGTGAACAGAGCATCCACGCCGTAGGTAAACAGAAATTGCGTCATCTCTTCGCTCACGGTTTTGTACTTGCCGGTCATTGCCGAACGGAACGTGTACGGCGTGACGGTTAAGCCTGCGGCGTGTGCCCAATGGACAATTTTCGGTTCGCTTTCGATCAGGCTTTTGTTCGGGCCAATACCGTTGGCGAAGGCTTTCACTTTCTTCAGCCCCGCTTCGGTCAGCCATTGGTTTTGCGGGTCGGCGTGAATCAGAAAGACGAGCGGCAATTTGGTTTTGTGAACATCGCGGAGTTTGCGCAAACTGGCATCGCTGAAGGATTGAATGATGATCGGCGTTTTCGGATCGGCTCCGGGGCGATCCAGTTTGTTTTTCGCCAGCGATTCCATCAACAGTTTTTCCATATCGAAGCCGCGCTTCCCATACACTTCTGGCGCTTTGGTTTCGGGGTAAAGCCCGGCTTTGCCACGGACGAAATCAACCGCTTCCTGCCAAGTGGGAACGCGCTCGCCTTTGAACTTGTCGCCTTTCCACGAACCGGCGTCCAGCCGTTTGATTTCCGCCAAGGTGAAATCGGAAACGTACCAATGTTTGGTTGGCTGTCCGCCTGCGGCGACATCTTCGCTGACATCGAAGGTGGAGCGATTGGGAAAGACTTCTTCAACGTCCGTTGTGCGCTCCAGCGTCAGATCGTGCAAGCAAACCAGCACGCCGTCTTTTGTAATTTGCAAATCCTGTTCGACGAAATCGGCTCTTTGCTCAATGGCCAGGCGGTAAGAAGCTAATGTGTGTTCTGGCGCGTACGCCGAAGCTCCGCGATGTGCGACAAGGATCTTTTTGGCTGTTGGTTGCGCAACAGCCAAAAAAGCAAAGACAGAGAGTGTGGCGACGAGTGCAATAAAGCGGCGGTTGAAGCTGGGCATAATTTTCCTCGATGTAATTGGGGTTACAGAACGATGGCACTGTAGTTGAAAAATCGTCGCGCGGCCAATTTATCGCTTGGACGCGCACATGTTTATGTTATTGTTTCGTCTGAGTTTCACAAAGCATAGGAAGCGGTACAAATGAACAACGGAATGGTTCTACGTCTGGCTGGAATTGAACAGCCAGCGACCAGAATTCTACATCAGGAAGTCATCTCGATTGGCACTGCGCCGGATTGCGATCTGGTCATTGCCGCAGATGACGCTTCTTTGCCGCCTGAATCCGTTTTACTCACCTTGCGCCGGCGGGATGGCGCCTACCGGTTAACAACCGTTGAACCGATGGCAGGAATCACCCGCGATGGTGAAGCCGTTGCTATCGGCGAAACGATTCAGGATGGAGATACGTTTTTCTTTGGCGCGACCGGCATCCGGCTTCGATTTTTTTCGTTGACGGAAACCGAAAGCCTTCCAAGCAGCATTACAGGCTCGTTGCGATTGGGCAGTGCGGTTTTGGCTTCGGCGCGAACGGAAACCGCCCCGGTGACGGCTGAAACCACGCGTCAGAAACGGATGGTACCGCGAACTGACGTTGCAATTGTTTTTCTAAAACAATTGTTGCGCGAATTGGTCAATGAAATCCCACGGCGTTTGCTTTATGCCATCGCTGCACTGGCGGTCTTTTTCCTGTTGCTGTTCATTTACTTTCCCACCCTGAGCTTTCTGGAAGGTCGCCGCAACAACAAAGCCATTGGCGAGTTGAAAGAAACCACGCGAAGCGAAATTGACAAGCTGCGCGAAGAAATCAAGCTTGCGCGCGAAGAGCAATTGTTGCTGCAACATTCAATCACCCTGCCGGAAATCGTTGTTAATACTTATGGACAAGGCGTTTGCCTGATTTACGGCGTGTACAGCTTTGTTGACCAGCGCGTAGGGCGTGAAGTGCGGCTGAAAGAACCCAGCAGCGCGGAAAATCCAGTTGGAGCCGATGGCAACATCAATCTAAGCGTCGAAGGCAATGGGCGAATTTACGAAGTTGAATTTATGGGCACAGGCTTTCTGGCCGAAAAAGGATTGATCCTGACCAACAGGCATGTTGTGCAAGCCTGGGAAGACGATGATCTTGCAAGTTTGATCCGCATGCGCGGGTTTCGCCCGAAACTGAAAGACTTGCTGGCGTATTTTCCGCAAACCGCTGAGCCATTTTCGCTACGTCCGCTGGAGCTGATGCAGGACCAGGATGTGGCGATCTGTTCATTTGAACAGGGAGAAGCCAATTTGCCTGTGTTGCCGCTGGACGAACTGGGAGAAAGCATTGCCAGCGGACAGCCGGTGGTTTTGCTGGGTTATCCTGCGGGGCTGGAAGGATTAAAAGCGCGCGTTGATAAAATCAGCGGCTCCGGTTTTCTGCGGATGGGGAACGTGCCGTATAAAACGCAGCTCAATGAACTGGCTGCCAGCAGCAAAATCCGACCGCAATCCACGCAAGGCCACATCAGCGACATTAATCCGCATTTGACTTACGACGCTCGCACGGACGAAGGCGGCTCAGGCGGCCCTGTTTTCGGTTCCAATGGCAAAGTCATTGGCATCAATCAAGCCATTCTGCTCAATTCTTCAACCACGAACTTTGGAGTGCCCATTCGTTATGGTGTTGAATTGGTCAAAAAGCACAGACTCGCCTCACCAACGCCGTCGCCGGGAACATAATTTAGCCAGACTCACCACATCTGCCTAGACGAACCTACCAATCTGTAATACTATTCTTAGGCCTTATGATGACAGGCTTTAGGATAAAGACTGACGTTCAATGGACTCTTAATTGAACTTCCTCAATGCTTAATGCTCTTTTGGATGGTAAGTAGCGAAAGATGATGCAGTCCCAGTTTTACTGCTTCCTCTCTCAATCGTATTTATCCTAATCAACCTTCGAAACAACAAAAATTCAGAAAAGTTTGCAAGCAGATTTAGGTTATGTACCCATTTGATTGGGAGCAAGCCGCTTTAATCACGCGTTGATGCCCACACTTCACCATCAATGCTTTGGAGTACATCAGTAACCTGACTGACTTTGCCAGCTTTAAAAGCAAAAAACAGCGTCACACTGTTAGCCTCGATTTCTCCCCCAGACCACTTCTTTTGACGCTGCTGCGACCCATCTTTCACCTACGCGAAGGAATAAACTATGCATACGGAGAGCCGCTTCTCACAATTGTTGAGCTCATTTTCTGGGAAGATCAATCGGCATTGGGCACGCGCTGGCGTGATGTTGTCTGCAATGCTGGCGGTGGGATTCTTGCTCGGCTATCCGTTGATTGAAGCACGGCGGAACGAAATCCAAAATCCGCGAATCCGTGAAGCAGCGCCAGTTCGAACAATTGTTTCTGCGCCAGCCAACACATTTACGGTGTCGAACACTAACGATTCGGGTGCTGGCTCGCTTCGGCAAGCCATTCTGGATGCCAATTTGGCTGCGGGAACGGACAGCATCGTTTTCAATTTGGGCGCGGGGACCCCGACAATCAATTTGACTTCAGCGTTGCCTGCGATCACTGGAACGGTAGTCATTAGCGGCAATACCGGCGGATCTACGCGTGTGGAGTTGAATGGAGCGGGTGCGGGCGCAGGCGCAAACGGACTTGTCATCAGTGGAGGAAACAGCCTGATTGAACGGCTGGTGATCAACCGTTTTTCTGGAGACGGCATCCGGATCACTGGCACAGGGTTCAATACCATTAAAGGCTGCATCCTCGGGTTGGATTCTTCAGGCACCATTGCGCGCCCCAACAATGTTGGCATAGCGATTCGCGGTTCTTCTGACAACGCAATTGGCAGCACGGCGTTTCCTGATCGCAATACAATTTCAGGCAATACGACGGATGGCGTTCTGATCACGCCTGTCGTCATAGTAAATCCGCCACCAGACCCGCCAACAGTCTTCCCAGCCTCTCGCAACAAAGTCATTAACAGCTATATCGGCACGGACATCACCGGCAGGTTTGACCTGGGAAATACGGGTTTTGGCGTGAATGTCTTGGGTGGCGACACGGCGATCATTGGCGGCGCGACAACAGATCAGCGCAATGTCATTTCCGGAAACAATGGCGGCGGCGTGCATATCGGCACGGCTTCAGCGACCGGCAACAAAGTCATTGGCAACTACATCGGCCTTGACGCCACCAGCGTGTTTCCGCTGGGCAACGGCGTGTCGGGCGGTGGTGGCACAGCTCCTGGCGTGTGGATTGAAGACTCGCCCAACAACTCTGTGGGCGGCACGCTTGAAAGCACTGTGAATGGCCTTCTTGAAGGTGAATTCAACTTTATCAAATACAATCTGCAAAACGGCGGCGTCGTTGTTACAGGGGCAACAGCCACCGGCAATAGCATTTTGCATAACTACATTTACGGCAACACCGGACTCGGAATTGATCTGGGAAATAATGGGGTATCGGGAAATGATCTTTTTGATGCTGATACAGGGCCAAACAATTTCCAGAATGCGCCATCTGTGACCGGTGTTTCGTCCGGAAATAATTCAATGACGATATTCGGGTCATTGAATAGCCAACCGCTTCAAAGTTACCGGATTGAATTTTTCTTCAGTTCCCAATGTGACGCCAGCGGCAGCGGAGAAGGAGAAACGTACATTGGCTTCACGAACGTTGTTACGGATGCTTTTGGAACTGCGGGTTTTGGGCCGACGTTCAACAACTTTGCCGCGCCTGCCGGCACATTCCTGACGGCAACCGCAACGCATATCGGCGGCAGCCAGGATACATCTGAATTTTCAGGCTGCTTTCAGGTACCCGGTGGCGGACCTACCACATGCGATGCAGTCTTTACGCCGCAATCTACGAATTTTCGATCAATTGGCGGAACGGCATCCATCAACGTGATTCTGGCGGGTGGCTGCGGTTGGACTGCCAGCAGCAGTCTTCCGTGGGTCACAATCCAATCAGGCGCCAGCGGCACCGGCCCGGGCACGGTTGTGGTTAATGTTTCCGCCAACAGCGGCACGCAGCGACTTGGACAGATCACGATCGCCGGGAAAAATTACAACATCTCGCAGGAAGGTCCTTGTACAGCTTCGCTCAATCCGCCGGTTCGAAATTTCACCGCCGCAGGCGGAACCGGAATTGTTGAATTGATTACTGGTTCCGGTTGTTCCTGGACAGTCAGCAACGCCAATTCGTGGATTACGATCAATTCTGCCACCAGTGGCACAGGCCCGACTTTTGTGGAATTTACTGTCGCGCCATACACAGGAACCGTGTCGAGAGTCGGCTTGGTGGTTATCGGAGGACAAAACTTCGCGATCATTCAGGATCAGCCTTGCGGTTCGACAATTAACCCAACAAGTCAAATTGCTGCAGCCGGTGGAGGGAATTACTCCGTCAACGTCACTATACCAGCCGGCTGTGCTTGGACAGCGACAAAGACCGATCCCTGGATTACCCTGACAGGCGCAACCAGCGGTATGGGGAATGCAACAGTTAATTATTCCGTGGCTGCCAACAATGGTACGCAGCGCGCCGGAGTCATTATGGTTGCCGGGAAAAACCTGGCGATCTCTCAAGATAGCAATTGCCAGCCCACCTTCGATCCGACGACGCAGACGATTGGCTCTGGTTCCGGAAATCATTCTTTCAATGTGAATATCGGTGCGGCTTGTAATTGGACACCGATGACAACCGATTCCTGGATTACGATTACTTCGCCATCCAGAACCGGAAGCGGTTCGGTCAATTACACGGTCACGGCGAACCCTGGCGTTCAGCGAACCGGCACTATTACCGTGCAGGGACAGAGCTTCGCGGTTTTGCAGGATGGTGCGTGTACTTATTCGCTGTCTAAGACAGTGCACCAGTTTCCGACACAGGGTGGAACCGATTCTATCAATGTCAATGCGCCTGGCGGATGCGCCTGGACGGCGTCGTCACAAACCCCTTGGATTGTTATCACTAGCGGAGCCTCTGGCTCCGGCAATGGAACCGTAAATTATCTGGCGGCAACCAATGGCACTGGTACTCAACGCACCGGTGTGCTGAAAGTCGCGGGAACAAACGTGATTGTCCAACAGGATGGCACTGGCGGTTGCACGTATACGGTTTCACCGCTAACGCAAAACGCGCCGGCTGGCGGTGGAGCATTCACAGCTTCCGTGACAACGGCGGGAGGTTGCCAGTGGACGGCATCCAGCAATGTTTCGTGGATTACCATTACTTCCAGCTTTGCGCCTGATCGCGATGAAAAGACTTTCGCTGGCCGTCAGCCCGCAAGTAAAAATGGAATTGCTGGAACAGGGAATGGGACTGTTGGGTACAGCGTTCAGACCAACACGGGCCCGCCGCGCAGTGGGACGATCTTTGCCGCTGGCGAAGTCGTCACGATTAATCAGGCGTCAGGATGTCCGATTACTGTTTCTCCGGCAAACTTGAGCGCTGGGCAAATTGGGGTGAATTACAATCAGCAACTCACGCAATCCAATGGAATTGGAGCGGTTACCTGGTCAGTTTCCATTGGTTCATTGCCGCCAGGATTGATGCTGAACCCAAGCACTGGCTTGTTGTCCGGCGTTCCAACCATACCTGGAACTTTCGGGTTTACGGTGAGGGCCACCGATTCCAGCTCCAATGGTTGTTATGGCGAAACTCCCTATATGCTGGTGATTAATTGCCAGCCGCTCAGCATCACAACAGCATCGCTTCCAAATACACTGGCTGGAGCACCTTACAATCAATTAGTTGTCTTATCAGGAGGCAGCGGACAGACTGACTGGACAATTTCCGCAGGTTCATTGCCGACTGGCCTTAGCTTGCATCCGACTTCAGGCACGATCTCCGGCATCGCTACCGTGACCGGGCAATTTAATTTCACGGTCAAAGCCACAGTGAATGCCACCGGGTGTTTTACCACGAAGCCGTTTTCCATAACGGTTGGTTGCCAAACTATTACCGTCAATGAAGCTGCGCTGCCTGCCGCAACGCTGAATACCAATTACAACCAAACCGTCACTCAAACAGGTGGCATTGGCAGCATTAACTGGACTGTAAGTGGCGGTTCACTTCCAGCCAACCTGACGCTGTCATCCGGCGGACAGATTACTGGCACGCCAACAGCGACTGGATCATTTCCCGTGACATTGCGGGCGACGGATTCCAACGGCTGTTTTGGCGAAAAAGCCTTCACACTAGCGGTGAATTGTGCGAGCTTCAATATTTCGCCTGCTTCACTAAACCAAGGGACGGTGAGCGCAGGGTACAGTCAGCAACTGACGCAGACCGGCGCGACGAACAGTGTGACCTGGTCATTGCAGGCCAGTTCGCTGCCAACCAATCTGACGCTGTCAACGGGCGGATTGATTTCCGGAACGCCAAACGTCGCGGGTAGTTTCCCCATTACGGTCAGAGCGACGGAATCTGTCACCGGCTGTTTTACGGATAAAGCCTATACCTTGGTGATCAATTGCCAGACGATCAATGTGTCGCCAACGTCGCTTCCCGGCGGCACTGTCGGCACCGGTTACAACCAGTCTGTGTCACAAACAGGCGGAGTCGGCACGATTACCTGGAGCGTGAGCGCTGGAAGCTTGCCAAACGGGCTTGGGCTGAATCCATCAAACGGCGCTATCACAGGCACGCCGACTGTGGGCAGTACATTTAACTTCACAGTCAGAGCGACGGACGGCAACGGCTGTTTTGGTGAACGCGCTTATCAAGTGGCCATCGGTTGCCAAAGCCTGACATTGAGTCCGTCAACGCTCAGTCCAATCCAGATCGCAACGCCTTACAGTCAACAACTGACGGTTGTGGGCGCTGTCGGAACGACCGATTGGACGATTAGCGCTGGCGCGCCGCCAAGTGGCGTCACGCTGAATCCAACCAGTGGATTGCTGTCGGGAACACCCAATGCTTCCGGCACTTTTAATTTCACTGTCAAAGCGACACTGCAAGTCAGTGGCTGTTTTGTCCAGCAAGCTTACACCTTGGTTGTCAATTGCCCGACAATCAATATCACCCCGACAACGATTGTTTCCGCCAATCTCGGAGTTCCATATAGTCAGCAATTTTCGCAGACGGGAGGCGTGGGCAGTATCACGTGGAGCGTGGAATCAGGCGTTTTGCCGAGCAATATCAATTTGTCGGCCAACGGGCTTTTGTCAGGCACGGCGATTATGGCGGGCAACTTCCCGATCACTGTTCGCGCAACCGATAGCAACGGTTGCTTTGGTCAACGCAATTACACATTGATTGTTGGAAACTGCCCGACAATCTCGATCACACCCGGCACATTGCCCAGTGGTTTGATTGGCACAAATTACAACCAAACGTTGACAGCAAACGGCGGCACGC
>CAZXHW010000037.1:0-9970 GCA_964639915.1 uncultured Heliomicrobium sp. | reverse complement strand
CCTGGGTATAACTTTACGGCAAGCGGAAATCTGCCAAGCGGAGTAACCCTTTCTTCTGCCGGGGTTTTGTCAGGGACGCCAAACGCGGTTGGGTCATTCAACTTCACGGCTCTGGCGACTGATCAGAATGGATGTACAGGGTCACAAGCTTACACCTTGTTTATCTGTTCAGTGATCACGGTCAACCCGGTGACATTACCCAACGGAGTTGTTGGTAGTAGTTACAGTCAAAATCTGACAGATTTGGGTGGCGGTGTTCCGCACAACTTTACGTTCAGCGGCACGCTTCCAACCGGACTGACATTGTCGAACGCCGGATTGTTATCCGGAACTCCAACGCAGGCTGGCACTTTCAGCTTCACTGTAACGGCCACCGATACCAACACTTGCACGGGATCGCGCAGCTACAGCGTAACGATCGCCGGAGCCGGATTGATGTTCTATCCGTTGCCGCGACCGCTGCGAATTCTGGATACGCGGGCTGGGCAACCAGCGTGCGACACTCCGGGACAGAAAATTACGGGCGGAACTTCGCGGCTGCAAACTGCGGCTGGCCGCACTTGCGACAGCATCTCGATTCCGGCGAATGCCAAAGCTTTGACCGGCAACATCACCACGGTGCAATCCGGTGGTGGCTTCCTAACGCTGTACCCCAGCGATGCGACGCGACCCACAGTCGCCAATTCCAATTTCCAGGCAAATCAGGTCCTGAATAATGTGTTCACGGTTGGCCTGGGAGCAGGCGATGGCGCATTCAACATTTATGTGACTACGGACACGGATGTGGTGGTGGACATCACAGGCTATTACGCGCCGCCAGGAGCTGGCGGGCTGTATTTCCACCCGCTGACAACTCCGATTCGCATGCTTGATACGCGCGCGGGACAGGCTGGGTGCGACACACCGGGCGCTCCGATTGCGGCAGGTGTTGAACGCCTTCAGCAAGGCCGTGTGTTTTGTAACGGCATCACCATTCCGTCCAGCGCTTCGGCGCTAGTGGGAAATGCGACTGCCGTGACGCCCAGTGGCCAGGGCTTCCTGACGCTCTATCCTGGAAATGCCGTGACCAGACCGCTGGCGGCCAGCTCCAACTATGCTTCCGGGCAAACGATGAATGGGGCTTTCACGGTAGGTTTGGGCGCGGATGGTACCTTCAAAATTTACTCGTCCGCGACCACCGATCTGGTCATTGATGTGCTGGGCTATTACAGCCCGGATGCGGTGGATTTGAACGGTACGGGATTGTTGTTTAATCCGTTGCCGCGACCGGTGCGCTTGCTGGAAACGCGCATGGGTCAGCCAGGATGTTACACGCCGGGTGCGCAGCTTTTGGCAGGTTCGACGCGCCTGCAGGCAGCGCAGGGAACCTGCGATGGGATGACAGTAGCCGCGACAGCGCAGGCTATCGTGGGTAACGCGACAGCAGTGTTTCCGGCGAGCAATGGCTTCCTGACCTTCTGGCCGAGCAATGCGACGCAGCCGGGAACCGCAAATTCCAATTATCGAAGCGGTACAGTGTTCAATCGCCATATTACGGTGGGCTTGGGCGCGGATGGCGCATTCAAGCTTTTCACCTCGGCGACGACTGACCTGGTCATTGATGTTTCCGGCTATTTTGCGCCGTGAGCCTAAGCATGTCCGGCAATGGAAACAGAACTCATCGTATCGTGTGGAATGGCTTTCATGGTTTCAGCAACCTTATAAAAGGAGTAGAGCAGCGGGTAAATTATCCGAATGCCTAACAGTGATAATGATAAGAAGAATCCTTGTTGCACTGATAACAACCAGCTTCGTGCTGGTTGCCGTTGCTCCGCCATATTTGGCGCAAGAGCGCCAGGTTGGTAACCGAACGGGAACCGGTAACAGACCACAGGAAAACCGCCGGATACTCGATCCGGAATCGGCGGAAAAGCTGCGCACCGATCTGGCCACGGCTTACGATGAAAGTAATGCCTTAATCAAATTTCTGGCTGGATACGACTTTCTTCGGCAAGGCCAGGCCATGCAAGATTACGAAATGGTTTCCGGAG
Organism: uncultured Heliomicrobium sp.; assembly: GCA_964639915.1. Taxonomy (GTDB): domain Bacteria; phylum Acidobacteriota; class Blastocatellia; order RBC074; family RBC074; genus RBC074. The sequence goes on along the minus strand of CAZXHW010000037.1, from coordinate 7,940 downwards.
AACTGGCAAAGGAAAGTACGCGCATTGGGCAATTGTCCATCAACGATGTGATGCTGGAAGCGAACACCTGGCCGGACACGGAATCTATCAACCGGGTCATTGAACTCACGCGCAGCATCCGGGCAGACGCAAAATTCCAGGAAGCAATCAAAAAGGCAGAACGGTTTTACCGGGTTAGTCAGGCATCGTCGGTATCGGCCAAAAAAGCTGCCGCCCGTGGTGTGATTGCGGCTCCGGCCTATATCGCGCCAATCTGCAACTTTGACGATCCCAGTAATTATCCGTCTGGAACTGACTTGGCTATTTCCAATGGAATTGGGCTTGCGCTGCATACGTTGGCCGACGTGCTTCCCGACCTGCTGGGATTCCTGATTGGTGTGCCTGATTTTGTCAAAATCGCTCTGGTTATTGCCGCTGGCGTGGTTGATGAAGTCACCAACGCATTGAAGGCTGTGGCCTCCGATGCCGCTTATTGCGAAAAAGTACGTCTGTATATCGAAGACAAACTGGCAAATGAAGGCGGGATCAATGCAATTTTGATGACTGACGATTTTTATTTTTCATACACGCTCAAAACGGTTCGATCCTCTCTGACAAAAGCAATGAGCGATGGCGTCCCGGTTAATTGCGGGAGCGCGCGATTGGCAGAGGCCACGATTTACTTTGATGGGAGTGACAGTTTCACCGGAACGGGCCCTGAGCGCGTCATCGCCTACAAAAAACTGCGAGCCGCATTTCTGAATATCGGCGCGGCGGTGTGCATTCAATAACATTCTTAACCATTGATTACAGCAAGCTTTACGCTTTGCGACGTAGACTGAAATTGCGACCACATAACACGACCTCAAACTCATGAAAGGAGCACGCATCTGGCGAACTGCCCGGATGCCTAAGATTTAATATGACCAGAAAAATCCTTCTCGCATTGGCAGCAACCAGCTTTACGCTGCTCGCCTTTGCTTCGCCGCATGCCGCGCAAGAACGCCTGGTTGGCGACAGAACGCCAACCAGCGGTAGATCGCAGGAAAATCGCCAGGTCGTGGATGTGACAGAAGCAGAGACTTTACGCCGCAATCTGGTCGCAGCGTATGACGAAACGGATGCGTTGATCAGATTCCTTGCCGGGTACGAGGTCTTCCGGAAAACTGATGTCATGCAAGGTTACGAACTTGCATGCCAGAAATTGGAAGCAGAAAGCGCCCGAATCGGACAAATGACGACGGCTGAATTGATGCCAGCGGTCGAATTGATGAAGCAGGGCGATAATTTGCAAAAGGCAAGCACGCTTGTCCGCCTGGCAGAGATTTCAAGAAGCATCCGAAATGATGCAAAGGTACAAAAGGTGCTCTTGAAGGCGGAACGGCTCTCTCAATCAGGTCAATTATCAAAAGCGGCTTCGTCCTCAAGAAAAAAGGTCAATTCCCGTTCCCTGATACCTCCGACGCCTGGGTTTCCGCCAAGTTGCAACTGGGACGATCCCAGCACGTATCCATCGGGAGCCGACCTGGCCATTTCCAACGGAGTTGCACTTGCGCTGCATGCGCTTGCGGATGCGCTTCCCGGCATTCTGGGATTTTTTGTCACCGTTCCCGATCCCGTCAAAATTGCCCTGGTAATTGCCGCGTATGCGGTAGACGAAGTCACCAATGCATTGGCCGCTGTGGCTGCGGACGCCGCATATTGCGAGCAAGTCAGATTGGTTATCGAAAAAAACCTGGCAAATGATGACGGGTTCATGGCGCTTTTGTTCACCAACGATTTCTATCTCGGATACACCCTGCAAACGGTCAGGTCATCCTTGACAAAAGCGACGAATACCGGAGTCCCAACGAATTGCGGGAGTACAAGATTGACCGAGGCGCTAACATACTTTGACAGCTCTGATGCTTATATTGGTACAGGCCCGGAACGAGTCACTGCATATAGCAAGCTGCGCGCCGCCTACCAGAACATTGGCGCTTCGGCATGCGTGCAATAACAAATTGGATCTGCCGGGTTTCGGGCAAATTGGTTTCGATAGCTGAATGGGATTACGCAACATGACCTCGCACTCAAGAAAGGAGCACGCATCTGTTGACCTCAGATGCCTGACTGTTGATATGAACAGAAGAATTCTTACTGCACTGATGGCAATCGGTTTCGCACTGATGGTCTTTGCATCGCCCTATGCGGCACAGGAACGCCAGAGCGGCACCAACTCCGTCAGCGGTGGTTCGCAGGATACCCGTCAGATTGCGACAGTGGCTGAAGCGGAACAGTTACGGAGCGGTTTGATTTCCCTTTACGATGAGACCGAGGCGCTGATCGGTCTTCTGGCCGAATACGAAATCTTCCGGCAGAGCAGCGCAATGAAGAATTATGACGCCGTCCGCCAGAAACTGGTGGACGGCCGCAGGCGCATTGAACTGATGTCGGCAGCGGGAATCATTTCGCAAGCCCGTACGTTTCCGGATGAGCAGACAATCAACCGTGTCGTCAACCTGACGCTGAAAATCAGGACGGATGGAAGGTTGCAGGAAGCGATTGAACGGACGCAAAAGTACGCTCTGGCGGGTCTGCGACGAAATGGAGCCTCAGCGGCGAATCGAGCCTCGAATTCTCGCGGGGTGATTGCAGCGCCCGCGTACATTCCGCCTACCTGTAATTATGATGACCCAAGCGCTTACCCATCAGGCGTTGATGTGGGCATTCTTGGCGGAATTGGCATCGCGCTGCATGCCGCGACTGATGTGGTTCCTGGTGAACTTGAAGAGGCATGCACGATGATCCCATTTCCGCCGCATATCGTTCTGGCAATTGCCACCGGCGTGTTTGATCAATACAAAAACCTTGTAGATACCGGATCAGCAGATGCCGCTTATTGCGAGAAGGTGAGGTTTTTTATCGAGGACAAGCTAAAGGATGATCGCGGGCTTCCAGTGTTGTGGATCAACGACGATTTCTATCTGACTTTTATGCTCCAATCGGTCAGAGCCTCTCTATCAGCGGCAAACGGTGGAATGGTTCCGACGAATTGCGGAGATGCCCGCTTAATGGAAGCCGAAGCTTACTTTACATCGGACGTTTTCAGCGGAACCGGACCACAACGTGTTGAAGCGTACAGAAAACTGCGGGCTGCCTATCAAAACATAGGCGCTTCATCGTGTGTGCAGTAACCGCCCTTCGGGCAATAAATGCAGATGATGTTTCTGGTCTTCTCTTGCGACAGCGCAACCGGACCTCAAACTGGTGAAAGGAGTACGCATCTGGGAATCAATCCAGATGCTTATCACTTGATATGAACAAAAGAATCCTTACCGCAATGGCAGTGATCAGCTTTGTCCTGTTCGGATTTGCCACTCCGGGCTCAGCGCAGGAACGCCAACCCGGCAATGCGACGGCTGGTGGCGCATCATCGCAGGCAAATAAGCAGATCATCAGTTTGGCTGAAGCTGAGAAATTGCGCAGCGATCTGGTCGCTGCTTATGCCGAGAGTGAGGAATTGCTCAAATTTCTCGGTGGCTACAGTTCCCTGCGGCAAACCAGCGCAATGAAGGCTTACGAATTGGCATGCCAGGCGTTGGCCGAAGGACGGATGCGAATTGAACGCATGTCCACAGAAGAAATCCTGTCACAAACCAGTTATTGGCCTTACGCGAGGACCTTGAACCGCACTGTGAAGCTATCGCAGAGCCTGAGAACAGATGCGAATTTTCAAAGGGTGCTCCAAAAGATGGAAGGATTCTCGCAGGCGGATCTTCAATCCCTGAATTCTTCCCTGGCGCGCGGAATGAACTCCCGGGGCGTGATTGCCGCTCCAGCCTATATTCCGCCTGCCTGCAATTATGACGATCCCAGCAATTATCCTTCAGGCGTTGACTTGGGGATTGCCAAGGGAATTTCAATTGCGCTGCATATCGCGGTTGAAGCGCAGCCGGCTGAATTCATGATCTTTTGCGCGATCATTCCCAACCCGTTCCGAATCGCCTTTGCGATTGCTCAAGGCATCGTTGATCAAGTCACAAACGCATTAACGGCTGTGGCTGCAGATTCCACATATTGCGAATCCATTCGTCTGTTTGTCGAGGAAACACTGACAAGCAATGGCGGGTTTAATGCGTTGATGATGGACGATGATTACTATCTCACGTTCACGCTTAAATCGGTCAGGGCATCCCTGACGCGGGCAACCAACCAGGGCGTTCCGACGAATTGTGCGCAACAACGATTGACGGAAGCAACCGCGTTTTTCGATGGCTCCGACAATTTCACTGGGACTGGCCCGCAACGTGTTGACGCAGTCAAAAAGCTTCGGGCCGCGTATCACAACATTGGCGCTTCGAGTTGCGTGCAATAAATTGATTACCCATTAAGATCATGCCCCCTCACTGTTGTCATTGGGAATTTTGATTTGCTGGTTTCGGCCACACGATTTGTAAAGAAAAGCTTTACGGATTTATGGGAAGCTTCAATAAACTGGAGAAAAACAATGCGAACTACATACACACACACACCTCGCTTGCGGCGCGCCTTGTTGGCCGCGTTCGCGTTTGTCTTGTTTGCCACGTTGGCATTTGCTTACACGCCGCTTTCGGCGGTCATGGCCAGATACGGATTAAGCAAACCCGTCAATCAACTTTTGCCGGCAACCAGCCAGCAAAATCCAAAAACATTGCCTGTCAATGTGGACGCCACGCAAGCGGTTGCCAGTCCTGCGCCTGTGTCGGTTGGCAATTCTGCGGCGCTCTTTGATGCGCCGATCACCAAGATCGCGAGCCCTCCAGATGGAACACCGGTATCGGGCGGACAGTTGGTTACCTACACAGTCACGCTGACGAACGATGCGGCAGTGGACGAAACTTTTGGCGCCAACCGGCTTCGCGTTCGTGATGCGATTCCGGCAAATACAACGTATGAGCCGGGAACTGTCAATATTCTGCAACAGCCCGGAAATGGTTCCTCCGCCTGGACATGCAGCTTTGATAGCGGAAATAACCGTGTTGAATGTTTAACCGCCACGGGCGGGATTTTGCGGGAATTCGCTGTCTTCAAGTTCGAGTTCAAAGTCCGCGTCAACAGCAACGCGACCGGTGCAGTCGCCAGCAATCAGGCGCAGTTTTTCAACGAACAGCAGTCCGGCGTTGGTGTCGTGACCAACAGTTCCAACACGACCAATCACCCGATTGCGGTTGCCGATTTAGAAATCACCAAAGCGACTTCGAACGCGACTCCGGTGAATGGTGGCGCAGCGTTCTCTTACACCTTGGTCGTGACCAACCACGGACCAGGAGCGGCATACGGTATTTTAGTGACTGATCCGTTGCCGGCGGGAATTGTGCTGGCAAATTCGAACATCGCTGTTGTGAACAATCCTTCTGTTCCCGGATTTGGGCTAACATGCATCGGGCCGGCAAACGGCCAAAATGGAACAATCACTTGTACCGGAAATCTTCCAGGGCCAACAGGCGGAAATAATTCAACTTCAACAATCACGATTGTTGCCCAGGCAGTGGCGAATCAAGCGTCGGGCGTGCGCACAAATACCGCATCCGTGACGTCCAATACGCAGGAAGCCTCGCCCAACGTCTTTCCGAATACTGCCAGCGTTCAACAGAACCTTACGGTTGACGCGCCGCTTTCGATCACTAAGGCTGGTCCGGCGACCGTTTGCGCTGGTGACACATACACTTACCACATCACGGTCAATAATGGCGGATCAAGCACGGCGCTGAATGCGACCATCAGCGATCCACTGCCCGCAAACACCACGTTTCTGAGCTTGAGCGGGACAGGAGCCTTTGCTTCTGGCTGTTCGCACAATGGCGGCACTCCGGGAACGGTGACTTGCTCACAGGTAGATATTCCGACCGGACTAAGCACGCTGGACATTACAGTGAAGTTGTCGCCGAGCGCGCCGAGCGGATCGTTGGCGAATACGGCAACCATCACAACGGCTGGTACGGGAACGATTGCGGTTGGAACTTCGACGACCACTGCAACGGTCAACCATTGCGCCGATTTGGAAATCACCAAGACAGCTTCTCCGAATCCGGCTGTTGCCGGGCAGGACCTCAATTACACCATCACGGTGAAAAACAATGGCCCGAGCATTATCGGATCGGGTGAGTTTGTCGTGAATGACACGCCATTTCCGCCGACGGGCACAACCCTGAAAGGCACTATCAGCGCGACCGGCTTCAGTTGTAATGGGGGCACGACGTTCCCCTGTACCGCAACCGCTTCGTTGGCGCCCGGAGCCAGCGCAACGATCAAATTTACGGTCACTGTCAATTCCAACTTCAACAACGGCCAACCGGGCAGTTGCGTTAGCAACACCGCCACCGTTGCCACAGTACCGAACACGAATTCAGTGGACTCGAATCAATCGAACAACTCTTCGACGATCTGCACGCCGGTTGTTTATAGCGCTGATTTGGGAATTGCCAAATCGGCTTTGCCTGTGGTTGATCCTGATGGCGCAGGCCCGCTGGCTGCGGTGCCTTTGCCAATTGTGGGTCCAAATGTTCCGGCGGGTTCGGTCAATGCCGGTGGTTATATCCGTTACGATTTGCCATTTAGTAATACTGGCACTTCAGACGCTGTAAACGTGATGATCACAGATCAAATTCCTGGAAACACAGCGTTTGTAGGAGCTTTGGCATCTGGCGGAGTGTTTGTTCCGGCGGCTCAACCCCCGGCGATTCCGTTTACATTCACGATTAGCGCCGCTGACACCGCTGCGCCGCTTGGGCCAAACGTCAGCCTGACCTGTGTTGTCAACGGTGCAGCGGGAAGCCAGGCGATCTATTGCCGTCCGCAGGGAAATACCGGGTTAAATCCGGCCTATCCCGACGGAAATCTACCCGCGAGTTATTCCGGCCAGTTGACGTTCTTTGTGAAGGTCAATGAATCGGTTTCGGGTGGAACCATTGTCTCGAATCCTGCCAACATCACGTCAGGACTTTGCCCGAACCCTGTCAATCCTGGCCCGGTGTTCCCGCCAAGCGTTTGCGGTGGCACTCCTGATCCGAATACTGCAAATAACACCACCTTGCCCACGCAAACAGTGGTGATTGCTTCTTCAAACCTGACGATCAGCAAGATTGTTCAGTCGGCGGTCACGTCGGCCAGCAATCCGAACCAGACCGGCCCGATTGGTCCGGCGACGCCTCCAAACGGAACGGCCACAACAGGCACGGCAGTTTTGCCAGGCACGGCTTTGACCTATCGAATCACGCTGACGAACAACGGGCCTTCGGATGTGTCGAACATTCGATTGACTGATGTGTTGCCATCCGGTTTGGAAACGCCGCCTGGCCGCGTGCTTGGGGTGAAATACCTGCAGGTTTCGCCGGTGCTGCCTTCGGGCGCGACTTTTACGTGCGCAGCTCCGACCGGCATCAACATCGTCAATAACCCGCAGGGCAATGGCGGTTCGCTGGTTTGTACCGCGCCGTTGTTGTCGGCAAACGCGCCGAACAACACCGCGGCAATTGACGTCACTGTGTTCATTGACCCGGCAACCAAAGCCAGTCTGGTTGACACGGCAACTTTCGACGCCACGATCAATAACGTGAACCGCCCGGTTTCTGGTTCGACGACGCTGACGACTCCGGTCGCGGCGACTTCCGACCTGGCGCTGACCAAGACGCACACCAATGCAGCAGGTGTGGTTGGCGGTCCTATAACGGCGGGAACAACATTCACATACACCATCACCGCAACCAACAATGGTCCGAGTGCGGCCCAGATGTTTAGTTTGGTGGATACGTTCCCAGGCTTCCAAAAGCTGACAAACATCGAAATTGGTCGCATCAACGGCAATGGCAATTTTGTGACGCCGAATTCCAAGGATGGAAACGGGAATCCGAATGTGACTTGCACTGCGAACCCAGCGGTTGGTTCGCCTGGAAACACGACCAGCATGACTTGCACGGCGGCTGAATTGCCACCGAACAAGA
>CAZXHW010000036.1:8277-18749 GCA_964639915.1 uncultured Heliomicrobium sp. | reverse complement strand
CAATTCGAGAGGCGCATTTTTCAGCGGCAAGGGCGGACGATCGAGAATCGCAACAAACGTATCGGGCACAGATTGACCCGCAAAGGGCATATGTCCGGCCAGCATTTCAAACAGCACGACTCCCAAACTCCACAAATCACTGCGGGCATCTACTTTCTGGCCGCGAACCTGTTCCGGCGACATGTAGTTGACGGTTCCAATAATGGTTCCCGGCAAAGTATCCGTGCTGATGGTGGTCGGTTCGCTTGATTGAGAGCCGGATTGATAAAAGGCAGGTTTGGTGATGGTGGCCAGTCCAAAATCCAGAACCTTCACGAACCCGTCGGGCCGAACCATGATGTTTTCCGGCTTGATGTCGCGATGAATGAAACCGGCATTGTGCGCGGAAGCCAGTGCGCTAGCGACTTGTATGGCGATTCCAATGGCTTCGATTGGCTGAAATGTTGACTGCCGAACGCGTCGGCGCAAGGTTTCGCCTTCGACAAATTCGCTGGCAATGTAATGGATATTTTCGCTTTGGCCGATGTCGTAAATGGAAACGATGTTTGGATGCGCCGTTGCGCTGGCGGCCTGGGCTTCCCGGACAAATCGCCGAACTCTGACGGAATCGGTGACAAATTCCGCAGGCAGCAGCTTCAGTGCGACTTTGCGGCCAAGGCGGCTGTCTTCAGCTAAAAAAACTTCGCCCATTCCGCCTGCGCCAATTTTGGACAAAACCTGATACTGGCCGAACTCCCGACCAATCAAAAGTTCGTGATGGGAAGAAGACTCAAATACCTTTTCAATGGCCAACTCGGCAGCGGGTTTGGCAAGGAAGGAACCTGCTTGTTCGTTGCTTTGCAGCAGTTGTTCCACTTCCTGCCGCAACAACTTGTCGTCACCGCAGGCTTGGGAAAGAAATTCGCGACGCCGTTCCGGGTCAAGCTCCGAAGCGGCGTGGTAAATGTCGCTAATTTTCCGATAAAGCTCCGGCGTCATAATGTGGGGGGACGAGAACGTCGAATTATCAGTCAAGAATTTCGTTGGATTGTTTCGGGCTTTAACTCAGTTCGCGAAACAGCCAGGCGCGGGCAAGATTCCAATCGCGTTCAACTGTAGCGTGCGAAACACTGAGCGCCAAAGCGGTTTCTTCGATTGTCAGGCCGGCAAAAAAACGCATTTCAATAATCTGGCTGTGACGCGGCTCCAGTTCGGCCAATCTGTCCAATGCCTGATCCAGCGCCAACAGGTCAAGATCATTTTGACGCCCAACGCGGTCCGCTTCGCTTAAAGATACCGAATAGTTGCTGCCACCGCGTTTTTCGGCTTGGGCGCGGCGTGCATGATCCACCAGCAGCCCTCGCATAATCTTTGCCGCCAGTCCAAAAAACTGCGCGCGGTTTTGCCAGCTCACCTGTTCCTGATTGACCAACCGCAAATATGCTTCGTGAACCAGCGCGGTTGGTTGCAAAGAATTCTGGGTTGAATGACGCCGCAAATACCCTTTCGCCAATCGCCGCAGCTCGTCATAAACGAGCGGCAATAACTGATCGAACGCAGATTTGTCTCCGTTACTCCATTTCAGGAGCATTTGAGTGATCTGTTCCGCCACCTTTGGTTCCTTTGTCGTTGAGTTAAATCGAAGATTGCGTGCGCGGTTTGTAGCGAACCGCAGTGTAGCAAAAAGCCCCGATGTCGCAAACTCGCCTAACCTTTCCAAGGTGCAGCTTCGCTTATGACAATCGAACGTTTACACTGTGCGCCGTTTTTCCCGCAAAAATTCTTTTTGGATGTGGAGCAAAGCAGATGGATTCAATCACGCAAGGAGTGCTTGGCGCGGCAGCCGCTCAGGCGGTACTGAAAAAACGATTGCCGCGCGGCGCTGGGTTGATCGGAGCCGTTGGCGGCGTGGTTCCTGACCTGGATGTTTTCATATACTCCTTCAGCGACCCAACAGTTGGCTGGACATTTCATCGCCACTTTACGCACAGCCTGTTTTTCATTCCGTTCGGCGGATTGCTGGCGGCCCTGCCGTTTCTGTTTATGAAGCGGTATCGCGATGACAAGAAAGCGGTCATTTTGGCGGCCATTATCGGCTACGCCACACACGCGCCGCTGGATATGTTCACCAGCTACGGAACGCAACTGTTCTGGCCGTTTTCAAATTACAGAGTTGCGCTGGATTGGATTCCCATTGTTGATCCGCTATACACCATTCCCTTGTCCATCGGTGTGTTTCTGACCATGAAAACTCTGCAGCCACGGTGGGCAAGAATCGCGCTGGTATTCACTGGGTTATATTTTTGCTTTGGCGCCTGGCAACACCATCGCGGTATGGAAACACAGAAACATCTGGCGGAAATGCGAGGCCATAAAGTGGAACAGCCAGCGCGCGTGATGCCTGCTCCTGGCTGGATGTTAATGTGGCGTTCGGTGTACATCAGCGGAGGCAGGCTTTACGCCGATGGAATTCAATTGAACTGGTTCCGTTCGCCGCGCGCGCTACCCGGCGCTTCGGCAGACTTGACGAAATTTGATGACCTGCCAGTCAATGTTAAAGACAACGCCGAAGCGCGTCGGCGGTTTGAAGTTTTCAGTTGGTTTGCTGATGGATTAATCGCGCCGGTTCCCGGCGATCAGGACGCTTACGGCGATATGCGGATTACCAGCGAAGTTCACAACCTGAGTCCGTTGTGGGGGCTGAAAATCAATGCCGCAACGGGCGAAGCGCAACGTTGGAGTCCGTCCAGCAGTAATGGCCGGAACATAGGGAAGACTTTGCGAACGCTGGTTTTGGGCGACGACGCTTACCAGCCGCTAGACCGGTTGAAGTAGGCACAGTTTGTTTGATCAGCAAGCATTGCAACTTCCAGAAAAACAGCAAACAATCCGCACGCAATTTTCAACACTTCCATCATCCAGGAGCAACGCTTATGAAACGCAGAGAGTTTTTACAGGCGAGTGCAGCAGGGGTTGCATTCGCCCCGGCTGTCTTACGTCGAAATTATGTGTACGCCGAAGAGTTCGCGCAAAAGAAAGCACGCGTCGGTTTGATCGGCACGGGCTGGTACGGCAAATCCGACTTGTTTCGGTTGTTACAGGTTGCACCGGTCGAAGTCGTTTCGCTGTGCGACGTGGACAAAAAGATGCTTGCCGATTGTGCTGAGCAAGTTGCCAGCCGTCAGGAATCGAAAAAAGCTCCGCGCACATACAGCGATTATCGCGCGATGCTGAAAGAAAAAGATTTGGACATTTGCCTGATCGCGACGCCTGATCACTGGCACGCGTTGCCGATGATCGCGGCTTGTGAAGCCGGCGCGGATCTTTATGTTCAGAAACCCATCAGCGTTGACGTCACCGAAGGTCAGGCCATGTTGGCGGCCGCGCGGAAACACAAACGAGTCGTGCAGGTTGGCACCCAGCGCCGTTCGACTCCGCATTTGATTGACGCCATAGAGCAGGTCATCAAACCGGGCAAACTCGGCAAAATCGGTTTGGTTGAAATTTACTGCTACTACCAGATGCGAACCCGCGAAAATCCGCCTGATACAGCGCCGCCCGATTACCTGGATTACGAAATGTGGACTGGCCCAGCGCCAATGCGACCGTACAACAAATTGGTTCATCCGCGAAGCTGGCGTGCGTTTATGGAATACGGCAACGGCATTATGGGCGACATGTGCATTCACATGCTGGATATGGTTCGCTGGATGCTGGGCCTGGGCTGGCCGAAAGAGATTTCCTCAAGCGGCGGCATTTTGATAGACAAAGCCAGCAAGGCAAACATCACCGATACTCAGACGGCGACATTCAGCTTCCCGGAATTTCCTGTGGTTTGGACGCATCGCACGTACGGCCATCCGCCTGATCCAAAGTATCCGTGGGGCGCGACGATTTATGGCGATAAAGGCACCCTGAAAGCCAGCGTGATGAGTTTCGATTACATTCCAACAGACAGGAACGAACAGCCGATTCACAAAGACGTGAAGATGGAGCTTGAGGAATACCCGATAGACAAGGTCGAAAAGGATTTGGAAAAACACGTTGCGCCTGCCATTCGCGGCCACATGAAAGATCTGTTGCGCTGCATCGAAACTCGCAGCAAACCGGTTGCCGACATCGAACAGGGCTACATTTCAACGGCAAGCTGCATTCTGGCAAACAACTCGTTAAAGCTGGGGCGTTCGCTGACCTGGGACCCGCAAAAACAACAGGTTGTCGGTGATGCTGAAGCGAACAAAATGCTGACGCGAGAATATCGAAAACCGTGGGTGCATCCGAAGGCGAGTTAAGCTTGCTTAAAAACGACCACGGGGAGCACGGGGATCACTGGGAAGACAAAACGTGAATTTATCGTTTTTCCCCGTGTGCCCCGTGGTTTGTCTGACTACTCGTATCGCAAGGCTTCGACCGGGTCCAGCCTTGAAGCTCGGACTGCTGGGTACAAACCAAAGATCAAACCCACCGCCGCCGAAACGCCAAACGACATTGCAATCGAAGTTCCCGTCACGACCGTATTCCATTCTGCATAAAGCGCCACCAGCCGCGAAGCCGCAAAGCCAAACATGACGCCAATCAATCCGCCGACGAAGCTGATGGTCAGCGCTTCGATCAAAAACTGTTGCCAGATGTCGCGGCGGCGAGCGCCGATTGCCCGGCGAACTCCGATTTCGCGCGTGCGCTCCAGGATGTTGGCCAGCATGATGTTCATAATTCCGATTCCGCCAACTAGCAGGGAAATGCTAGCAATGCAGCTCATGACAATGTTGAAAATGCGCTGCGTTCGCTGGTTCTGCTCCAACAGTTCACGCGGTACGACGATGGAGTAATCGTCGGCATTGCCGTGGGTATTGGCTAAGACCTGGCTGACTAGCACGGCGCTGGATTTTAGCGCATCGGTATTTTTCAAGCTGACGACGATTTCATCCAGTTCGGATTCAAATCGTTTTAGCTCGAACTTTTTCAGCGCCGTCGCCAGCGGGATGTAAATGTCGTTGCTGAAATCCTGCAGCTTGACGCCTTCAAATTCGTCTTTGGCCAGATTGTTGTCGGCCAGCACACCGACAACCGTAAACCACATCTTGTCAATTTTGAGCGTCTGGCCCAGCGGCGAAGCCGTGCCGAAAAGCTTCTGTTTGACGCGCGAACCGATCACGCAAAACTGTTCAAAATCTTTCTGGTCGGTTTCGGAAAGAAAGCTTCCTTCGGCCAGATCGTACCGCGCCAATCGAAAATAACTGGGCGTGACGCCAACGACGTTGGAATCGTCGCTTTTGCCTTTGAAGGAAAACACCTGAAACGTTTTGACCCGTTTGCGCGCCGAGTAGGTTTCCAGGTCGGGCGTGACATCTGTAACGGCTTTCACGTCACGCAAGCTGAGACCAATGGAATTTTCGCGAATCTTTTTCAGGTCTTCGTCTTTCATTTCGCGGTCTTTGACGATGACGTTGCGCAACCCCATCGTGTCAATGATTCGCAAGCTTTCCTTTTCCGCTCCCGCGCCAATGGAAAGCATGGCGATGACCGCGCCGACGCCAAAGATCATGCCAAGCATTGTCAAAAACGTACGCAGCTTGTGGCTGGTCAAATTGCCGACGGCTAAAGCGACTTCGTTCAGGTGTCTCATTTGTCTTTTTTCGCCTCTTCTTTGGTTTCGCGCTTCACGTCTGGCGGATTCAGCGCCAGCACTTGTCCGGCCTTCAACCCTTCGGTGACGACAACCTGAATCATGTCGCCCTGACCAAGCTTGACTTTGACGGGTTCAAACTCGCCTGGGCCTTTAACAACGTAAACCAGGTAATCGGCTTCTTTTTTGACGACGGCGCTGCGCGGAACGACGACCACCGATTGCATTGAGGTCGCGCTGATTTCGGCTTTTAACTTAACGCCGGGTTTCATCAGGTTGGCGTCGTTTTTATCCAGCGAAACAACCGTCTGGAAGTATTTGACCGGCGAATCGCGGTCAATCGGACGCGCCAGATTGTCTATGCTTTTGACCTTGCCGGTGAACGTCACGCCGGGGAACGGATCAAGCGAAACGGTTACGGTTTGGTCTTTTTTCAACTCGCCCGCGTCTTTTTCCAGCACATAGCATTTGGCTTCCATCTTGTCGGGGTTGACCAAGTTGAACAGCGTTTGGCCGATCCAAACCGTGCGTCCTGCCTGAATTGAAAACCCGCCGAAGAAGAAATCCGGGTTGGTATACACAACAATGCCCGAAGCGGGCGACACCAGTTTCAGTGAAGTCAGCGCGCGCTCAACCTGACCGATTTTGTTGTTGGCTTGCTGGCGTTCCAGCAGCAGGATGGCCTCGTCCAGCGTATACACCTTGCCTTTCAAACTCAGCCGGGCGTCGGCAAATACCAGTTTCTTTTCCGTAAACTCTTTGTCCAGTTGGCCTTCGATGATCTGGCGGCGGGAATAGATTTTTTCATCGCGCGGCAAAAACTCGTTGATCTTTTGCAGCTCCAGCTCGGCGATGCGTTTGTCTTTGCTGATGTCGGTTTTTTCCGTTCCCGAAGCCAGTTCGCCTTTGGTGATTTTCTGGTTGGCGGCTTCCAGGCTGGAACGGTATTCCAACATCTCCAAATCAAGTTCAGCCGGATCGAATTCCACCAGCACATCGCCTTTGTTGACGTGGCGGCCGTCGGCGACAACAGAGGCAATTCTGAGCCGTTGCACAGGCACGAAGGGCACGGCGATGGTCATGGATTCCGAGGATTGCAGCTCTCCGTTGGCGGAAATTTTGATCGTGAAGTCGCGCGGCTGAACCCTGACAGTCAGTGGCAACACTTCAGATGCAGCCGTTGGCCAGGCTTGCCGGGCTGCGTAAATCGCGCCGGAAATTCCTGCCGTCAAAACAGCAGCAATCAGAACAAAACGAAGCGGTTTGGGAAATTTCTTCATGGGCGGTCTTTCTGTTTCAGAATCTTTAGCTCCGAATTCTCAGAAGGCCAAAGAACGATTTTATAATGATCGTTTCCTTCGAGTCCGTCATCGCTTAAGTCGTAAAGTTGTCCATAATAAATTCGAGCGCGATAACAACCGGGCGAAAGCGAAATGCGCGCAGCGTCAAAAAAATCATCGGTGCAACCAGCAATTACGAGAGAACCGGATGGCACATCCATACTGCACTCGTTGACTTGATCCCAAATGCTGAAATCTTCGTTTTGTGGAGCAAATTCTCGAACTTCAACCGAAACAGGAACCGTCATGTTTCGCGCTGTGCCAACGCCAATCGTTCCTGGAGCAAGTGCCAACTCTCTTTCCATTGCTTCTGAAGTCCACCCATTTGAAAGGTCGCCTTCTGCTTGTTCGTCCTGAAGATAGAACTGGAAATAGTCAGCAAACAGTTTGTAGTTATACTCAGGCATTCAAAACCCTACTTCGCCTTTGCGAAGTCGCTAGCGATTTTGTCGCCAGACTTTAACCCTTCGAGAATGATGATGTCCGTTCCATTTGAATCGCCCAGCTTCACGGTTTGTTCCTGCCAGCCTTGCTCGGTTTTCAGTTTGACGCGCGAACCTTCAGCAGTGGATCGAACGGCTTTCAGCGGAACGGCCAGACAGTTTTCCACCGCGCTGGTTTCGATCTTGGTTTTATTGCTCATGCCCGGACGCATGGTGGCAATGTCCAGTTGATCCAGCTCGATTTGCACATCAATGATTTTGTTTTGAATGTCCCAAGCTTTGGGGCGAACCAGCGTGCCGATTTTTTTCACTGTGCCCGAGTAGGATTTGCCCTGAAATGCGTCAATCGCAATTTCTGCGCGTTGCCCTTCTTTGATTTTGCCCAGGTCAACTTCGGGCACGAACGCTTCAACAATGATGGTTGTCAGGTTGGGGATTTCCAGAATCGTCTGGCCTGACCAGACGTTTTCGCCGACCTGGAATCGCTCGCCATTCCACTTGGTTTTGTAAATCACGACACCGTCGCGGTCAGCTTTGGACTGGAAGTTTTTCATGCCGTCGTTAATCTGGGCGACTTTGTTTTCGGCGCGGGACTTTTTGCTTTGAATGATTTGGTACGTGGCTTCGCTGGATTTCTTGTGCCATTCAATACGTTCTTTCAAGGCTTCGACCTCGCGCCGCGCCTGTTCCAGCGCCAGGCGATCTTCTTCGACTTTGTTCGGCACGTCGAAATTCGGATCGTTGGTTTGTTTCAGTTTCAGCTTTTCGAAATTGTTTTCCGCCTGGGCCAGCCTGGAAATCAATTCCTGCCGTTCCAGATCAATCTGGGCTTTGGTCTTTTCCAGTTCCTTGTTGGCTTGATCCAGTTCGTTTTGAAATCGCCCCAAATCATCGCGGACTTTTTGCGCGTCAAAGGTGATCAAGGCATCGCCAGTTTTCACCTGCTTGCCTTCGGCGGCCATGTTGACGACCTGGAACTGCCAGTAATTGCCGAATTCCGGAGGCGCGCCGAAGTCCTGTGTGGAGGTGGCTTTCAAGACTCCAGTAGCATCCACGCTGAACTTTAGCGTGCGCGGTGTGACGGTGAAATTTTCGCCCGTGGCGGCAACTTTGGGCCCAATTGCAGAAAAGCCCGATTGCCATTTCGACTGCCCGCCTGGCAAAAACAGAAAATAGCCAGCGGCGGCCAGCACGGCCAGAACGGTGAAGCTGATTGCGATTCTGCGAGTTCGTTTCGGCATGGCTTACCTCAATCTTTTCTCCCACGAAGTCACACGAAGAAACGCGAAGGAAATCCGAAAAGCTTCGTGAAACTTTGTGTGACTTCGTGGGAGGTCTTACCGGTTCAGAATTCGGTCGCCTTCTTTCAGCGCGCCGTTGCTGGCGACGACGTAGTTCATGGCGTCGGCTCCCAGAATGGTGACGGCGACATGGCGTTGTGCGTTTTTGGCGTCGCCGGGTTCAATGCGTATGACGTTGGCAGTTTCGCCTTCGAACCGGATTGCCGAACGAGGAATCAGCAACTGAGAATCAGTTTCGTTGATGATGACCGAAACCTGCGCTGACATTCCCGGCTTCATGATTTCGGTCGCGGTGCGGTCCAGGGAAATCGTCACGCGAAAGATTTTGGCTTTGGACATCCAACCGGCTTTGATGGCAGTTTGGGAAATTTCTTTGACCTGGCCTGTAATTGAAGTGTCCGGGTAACTGTCCAGACGGACTTCGCAGCGGCTGCCGATGGAAAGCTTGGGGCCGTCCACTTCGTTGACCTGCGCCAGGACTTCCATTTCCGTCAGGTCGGGCAAACGGACAATGGGCCAGCCTCCCCAGACGACATCGCCAACCTGCATTTTGCGGCGACCTTCCCAATGCTCGGCGTACAGCACCATGCCGTCCGCAGGAGCTTTGATTCGCATGCCATCCAGATTGCCTTTGGCGCGGTCAAGCTGAACTTGCAGTTTCTGCTTATCAATCGTTTTGACCTGAAGCTCAGCGGCGAACTCTTTCTTTTTCTGTTCGATCTTGGCCAAGTGGTTGTTGTATTCGGTTTTGGCTTTTTCCAGCGCCAGTTGCGCTTCCTGAAACTCGCGCCGGGCCTGCACTTCGGCTGGGATTTTGGCTTTTAGCTTGGCTTGTTCCTGTGTCAGCCACAGCTTGCTCAGTTCGACTTCCAGATCACGCAAGCTTGCTTCGTGCTGCGATTGGGTGCGAACGATTTCGTTTTCAGCGGCAACAATCCGCTCTTCGGTGTCTTTGATCTTGGTCAGGATTGTGCCGCTGTCCAGTTCTACAACGCGCTCGCCTGCTTTGATGACCATGCCTTCGGGTGGCATGTATACAATCTTGGCGTCTTCGGAAGTGTTGGAATAAATCGTTTGCGAACGCACGGCGCGCAACTCTCCATCCAGCAGCAAAAATTTCTTGATTGCACCGCGACGGACTTCCGTTGTCGGCAAATTTGTTGGGCTTGAATCGGAAGAGGCAAAGGCGTTCGTGATTGGGTTCGAACGAAAACGTGGGATGAACAGCAGGGCCAGCAGCGCCAATAGCAACAGCGAGCCAGCGCCAATTACAAAAAATTGGCGAACATATTCGCGCGGTTTGAAAGCAAGGGCGGTCATAGCTTTCTCCTCCTGAATTGTTGACTGCGACAAAGTTTCTACTGAGACACCGGCTCAAACGTTGAGGATTACATCCAAGTTTCAATTCTTTAGTAGTTGGCGAAAAGAGAACGATAGCGGCGAAGAGGACTTGCGGGATTTGTGCTGGGGGGGAACAAAAAGGGCGAAGGTTTTGATTTAACCCTCGCCCTTTCCGGCTCTGTAGATGGTTATTTGTTGGTTAGGGACGAACTGGCGGAGCCGCAGGCATGTTCTCTTTGCTAAAGCGTGGCAGCAATTCGTCACGCATTGCCAAATGGTAAACAGCAGCGGCAAACACGATGGCAGCCTTTTTCACGTCGTCTTCGACGATGCGTTCGTAGGTGTCCATGTTGGTGTGCCAGGTGATGTTGCCGTATTCGATAGGATCTTGCTGCGCGCCAATCCCCGGTAGCCCCGCAGCATTAAACGAAGTGCTGTCTGT
>CAZXHW010000036.1:0-8267 GCA_964639915.1 uncultured Heliomicrobium sp. | reverse complement strand
AGCCCTCGGCTGCCAGAAGCGCGAACACCATAAAAACCAAGGTCGTCAAATGGTGCCAGTACGGGTTTCAACACGTCAGCAACTTCAGGCGGGCCAAAGATGTTCAAACCGCGCGGACGGCCCGTGCCGGAGTCAATGTTGAAGTAACCACCGAACTTGGCGTATTCCGGTTTTGGATTTTCCGCTGTGCCAAAGTGTTCTTTGACATAGGCTTGTGAACCCAGCAGACCCTGCTCTTCGCCGCCCCACAACGCCACGCGGATGGTGCGGCGCGGTTGAACGCCAATGGCTTTCAGAATACGCGCAGCTTCCATCATGATCGCGCAGCCGATTGCGTTGTCAGTTGCGCCAGTGGCCGAATGCCAAGAATCCAAATGGCCACCCAGCATAATCACTTCGTCTTTTTTGTCGGTTCCGGCAATTTCGGAAATGGTGTTGTACGAAGTTTTGCCTTCCGGGTAGATCTGATTGACGATGTTGAATTCAGCTTCGATAGCGGTGCCGTCGGCCAGAATGCGCTGCATACGGCCAAAGTCTTCGTTGCTGACAACCACTGCGGGCGGAAACTTGGCTGGATCGAAATTGCGATTGTTGAACGCGCGGACGCGGCGCTGTTCCATGCGGCCTTCGGCGGCGGTGTCTGTGATCATCACCAAGGCGCCCGCAGTCGCCAGAAATTCTCCAGACCGCTGGCTCATTTCACGAGCCGTGAGCTTGCGCGGTTGTCCGGGTTGCTGCGGGTCCGGGCCGCCTCTTCTGGGGCCGCCGGGGCCACCAGGACCTCCGCCAGGGCCGCCAGCGCCGGAGTACATGTTCTTGGCCATTGTGTCGTCAATGCGCTTATTTTGCGCCTCAAAGCCGACAGGGATGATGACCTGTTTGCCGACCATGACGATCTTGCCTTTGACCTTGTCTTTCTGGGTTTCCAGAAACGCCTTGAATTCGTCTTCGGTCGGTGAAGTCGGCGGAATCATTTGGTAAACCTGGCCGCGAACCGTGCCGTTCGTGCTGGGCGTCCAAGCCAAAGTTTCCAGAACAAGCGGTTCTTTATACGGGGAAAGGACGTGGCCCGTCGCGCGTTCGTTCAGCCAGCCGACGTGGCCAAAATCCCACGGTTCCAGATGGCCGTTGCTGAATCCCCACGAAGCCATTTGTTTGATTACCCATTCACCGGCGGCTTTGTGATTCGGAGAGCCTGTCAGGCGCGGGCCATAAACGTCGGTTAAATAGTGCATCGTTTTCATAATTTGGGAATTTTCCATTCCCTCTTTACGAATCTTGGCCTGGATGTCAGCGTCTGGGGCAGCCGATTGGCCTTGACCAAATACCGATAGCGGACTGACCAGCAAAGTCAGACAGAGCAATGCGACTCTGAATTTTCGCAGCATAGAGTTCTCCTTCTTGAGTGCGGGTAAAGTTGTAGACAGGATTTGCAGGATTCAATAACGTGGAACCGAGTCAGTACCGCGACCGGTAGGGAGTGGGTTTGCCGTATCGCGTAAATTACGAAGTGACGCTCCCTACCCGTCGCGGTACTGACTCATCCTGTAAATCCTGTCGAAGATTTTCGTATTTGACGGTGGCTATTGTCGCTTTTTCACGTTGCTTGACAAGGTTTCAAGCGCGACTTTAGACTCCGCGTCCAATTCGACATTCCAAACAAAGAAAGTCTCACTTCACTAAAGACGTAGATGCGCATCATTCTGGCTTCATCCGAAGTTGTGCCTTACTCAAAAACCGGCGGGCTTGGCGATGTAGCCGGTGCGTTGCCGCAAGCTTTGTCACGCACAGGCTGTGACGTTGCGGTCATCACTCCGCGTTATACCGGTTTCGGAAAACGGCACGGCGATGTTGTCAGCCACGAAACCGGCGAAATGGTTTTTGATGATTTGCGCGTTCCGTTTGCCGGAACCATCAAGTCTGCCGCTGTCTGGCGCGACTGGATGGACGGTGCGCCGGTTTATTTTATTGATAACGCGGAATACTTCGGCCACGGATACATTTACGGCAGCGGAAATTTTGACGTTGAACGCTTCGCGTTTTTCAGCCGGGCCGTCCTGGAACTGACCAAACGCATTGGTGCCGCGCCGGATGTAATTCATTGCAACGATTGGCAAACCGGCTTTATCCCTGCCTATTTGAGGAACGTTTACTGGAACGATCCTTTCTTTGCCCGAACGGCGACGCTGTTCACCATTCACAATCTGGCGTATCAGGGATTTTTTGATAAAGACCTGCTGCCAAAGTTCGGATTTGACTGGCAGGTTTACGACGGAATGGAGTTTCTGGGCACTGTCAGTTCGATGAAAGCCGGGCTGCATTTTTCAACCGCGCTTTCAACCGTTAGCCCGAAATACGCCGAAGAAATTCAAACGCCTGAGTTCGGCAACAAGCTGGATGGATTGTTGCGCTGGCGGCGGGGCGATTTGCTGGGAATTCTGAACGGCGTGGATTACAACGAATGGAATCCGGAAACCGACAAGTATCTGGCGGCGAATTATTCGGCAAGCAACTTGGAAGGAAAACTGGCCTGTAAACGCGACCTGCTGGAAAAATATCAATTGCCAGTGGACCTGGAAAGGCCTGTCGTTGCAATCGTTACGCGGCTGACTTCGCAAAAGGGAATTGACCTGATGACGCAGGCCATCTGGCGAATTCTAGAAACCGGAGCGTATTTCATCCTGCTGGGTTCGGGAGCCGAAAGCTACGAAAGTTATTTCCAGCAGGTGCGAGATGCTGCGCCTGGACGAGTTGGCGTTTATTTTGGGTTTAACACCGCGCTGTCTCACCAGGTCGAAGCCGGAGCCGATCTGTTTTTGATGCCGTCGTCTTATGAACCATGCGGGCTAAACCAAATGTACAGTTTGAAATACGGCACCGTTCCCATTGTTCGCGGCGTAGGCGGTTTGGACGACACCATCACCAATTTCGAGCGCACAACCGAGCAGGGAAATGGCTATAAGTTTTACGAATACTCGGCGGATCGCTTGGTCGAAAAGTTCTATGAATCCCTGATGGTGTATTACGACCGCGATGCGTGGCGAAAATTGCAGCGCAACGGCATGCGCGAAGACTTTTCCTGGGATCGTGCGGCGCACAATTACCGGAATGCTTATCAAAAGATTGTCGAAGCCAGACTTTCACGCGGCTGGTGATTGGGAAAAGGGCTGTCTGTTTGTTGGCTGACGTAAGGCATTTGTTATAATGCCCGCCGAGATGAAAGCTGAGTTTGAAAACCTAAGCAAACGAACAGTTTGCATAATTTTGAGGAGGAAGTATGAGTCAATTTGTTTCTGAAGTAACGGATGCCCAATGGGCAACAGAAGTGCTGGGAGCGGACAAACCTGTGCTGGTGGATTTTTGGGCGCCGTGGTGCGGTCCTTGCCGCCAGATTGCGCCTTCGGTTGAAGCCGTCGCTGAAGCTTACCAAGGCAAAGTCAAAGTCGTGAAAATGAATGTGGACGAAAACCTTGAAGCGCCTTCGACTTACGGCGTCAAAGGCATTCCGACGCTGCTGGTCTTTTCCGGAGGCCAAGTGGTCAATGGCCACGTTGGCGCTTTGGGACAAGCCCAAATCTCGCAGTTAATAGACAAAGTCCTGGCGTAAGCTGCGACTGTAACCGAAAGTTAAGACTATCCGCGAAAAATGCACGAAGGATCACGAAGATAGCCAATCTTCATGCTCCTTCGTGTTTCTTCGTGTGGGAAAACACCAAGCATGAACTTAGCAATCATCGGAGCGCAGTGGGGCGACGAAGGCAAAGGCAAAATTGTTGACCTGATCGCGCCGCATTTCGACATCGTCGCCCGTTACCAAGGGGGCCACAACGCTGGTCACACCGTTATCATCCGCCGCAATGGCGAGGATCAGAAATTTGTCCTGCACCTGATTCCTTCCGGCATCACCCATCCCGGCAAAATTTGCGTCATCGGCAACGGCGTCGTCGTTCACCCCGAAGCCTTGCTGACCGAAATTGACGACCTGCGAGCAAAGGGAATTGAAGTCAACGAAAAGAATCTGTTGATCAGCAATCGCGCTCATTTGATTCTGCCGCACCACGTCGCCCTGGATCGCGCCATCGAAGCCAATCGCGGAGGCAACGCCGTCGGCACAACCATGCGCGGCATCGGCCCTGCGTATGAAGAGAAAATGGCTCGCAGAGGCATTCGCGCTGGCGACCTGACCAACGCTGCCGGATTGGCTGAAAAGCTGGCGCATAACGCCGAACAAGCCAATCGCTTGCTGAAAATGCTGGGCGGCGAACTGGTGGACGAAAAGCAGTTGATCGAGGACGGATTGCGCTGGAGCGAGTTGCTGGCTCCGCACGTTACAGACACGACTTACTATTTGAATCAGGCCACGCGGCAAGGGCAGTCTTTGTTACTGGAAGGCGCGCAGGCTGTCATGCTGGACATTGACCACGGCACTTATCCGTTTGTGACTTCGTCCAGTTCCGCCGTCGGTGGAGCCTGCACCGGAACCGGCATTCCGCCTTCTGCCATCAACGCCACCATCGGAGTCATTAAAGCTTACACCACGCGCGTCGGCGGCGGCCCGTTTCCCACGGAACTGAACGACGACTTGGGAGAAGCCATTCGCGCCAAAGGCGGCGAATACGGCGCTTCGACCGGACGCCCGCGCCGCACCGGCTGGTTTGACGGCGTCATTGCTCGGTACGCGGTGATGGTCAACGGATTGAATGCGCTGGCGCTGACCAAGCTGGACGTGCTTGACGATCTGGACGAAATCAAAATCTGCGTTGCGTACAAAATTAACGGACAGGTGACTGAACAAGTCCCTTACGATGCCGACCAGATGTGTGCCGCCGAACCGGTGTACGAATCCATGCCCGGCTGGAAATCCAAAACCGTAGGCATATCGAATTTTGACGAATTGCCTGCACGCGCCAAACAATACATCAATCGTTTGTCTGAAGTTTCCGGCGCTCCGTTCGCGTTTATTTCCACCGGAGCCGAACGCAACGAAACCATCATTTCGACGGAAGTTTTGGCCGATTGTGGTTTGCACCTGACTGTGTAACCAAATCAGCAAGCCTTCTGCGGAAAAGCGAGTTCTATCGTGCCGGATGCAACTTCCAACCCTGGTTTGATGTCCTGTCTGGTGCGAGCGACCTTGCTGACTGGACTTGTGGATGGGCTTTTCTCCAGCATCCTGAGTGTCGCGTTTTATCACTCCACGGTTTCTTGGCTTTTCCAGGGAGTTGCCTCAGTTCTTTTAGGGAATGAAGCGTTTAACGGCGGTGCCAGAACCGTCGCGCTCGGCATTCTGATGCACTTTGGCGTTGCCTTCAGTTGGTCTGCCATCTTTCTGTTTGTTGTCTTGCGTTGGCGCTGGGTTCAATCAACGCTCAGCTCAAAATACGGAATCGCAAAGATGGCATTGCTGTACGGGCCTTTCATTTGGATGTTCATGTCGCTCGCGCTCATCCCGATTTTTACGCACCGCGCGCCAACCATTACCATCCGCTGGTGGGTTCAATTGATCGGTCACTTCCCATTCGTTGGATTGCCCATCGTGGCATCGAGTTTCAGCGCAATTTCCCAAACGCGTAGCTAGGCGTTTACCAGTGCCTTCGCCCTTCACACTTCCTGCCGTTCGCGGTGATGACTCAACGCAAAAATCATTACCGTCCAAAAATCGCAGACTATACTCTGCCTCGTCTTGCAGTAAGGCCGCTTGGCATTATCAACCATCAAAACAAATCTGGAGCTTCAACGATGCAGGCACGCTCGAAGCTGG
Source organism: uncultured Heliomicrobium sp. (assembly GCA_964639915.1). Classification (GTDB taxonomy): domain Bacteria; phylum Acidobacteriota; class Blastocatellia; order RBC074; family RBC074; genus RBC074. The sequence continues at coordinate 2,506 of CAZXHW010000036.1, read as the reverse complement.
AAACCGGGGCAGAAAGGGACCATAAAGCTTGTAGAGCTTTCTGGTTCCCGCCAGGTTTGCATCCGTTATCGTTACGGCGAAAAGAGCCGAAAACGTTTTAAGACGGTCGAATTGATCGTAGGGGGAAGCTCCATGGTCTCCACCGCCAATCAAGCCTGACAAACTCGTTGGAGTCCGTGTTGAGTTGAATGAGGCTGAACTGCAACGCAAAGCAAAACTCGCTGGCGGCAAGTGGTTCCCGCAGCAAAAGCCTGGCAGTTACGCTATGATCAAGCTGTGGCACTCGGTTTGGAAGCCTGGATCGAACACCGAAAGGTTTCTAGTATTACAAACAAGCATTTAATAGTAGATGCTTCGGGTATGCCGTCGAATTCAAGTTAGGTGACTTGAACTTTCGCAGTCAACAAAAACGCAGTTAACAAAGGACATATTATGGTCAAAGTTGCATTATTCGTTCGCTTGGAAGCGAAACCAGGAAAAGAGGAAGAGGTTGAGAGCTTCCTGATGGGCGGTCTTCCTCTTGTTATGGAGGAGCCCGCTACCACTGCTTGGTTTGGCATTCGCCTTGGGCCAAGCACCTTCGGAATCTTTGATGCTTTCCCCGATGATGCGGGCCGGCAAGCGCATCTCTCGGGCAAGGTGGCCGCGGCACTGATGGCCAAGGCCGCTGACTTGTTCTCCGAGCCGCCGTCGATTCAGAAAGTTGACGTACTTGCAGCAAAGTTACCCGCCTAACCACGCGCTGCAGCGAACCGCTCCGTGCGTCACGGCCCCTGCTTTCTCCACCGCCTTTCCGCCCGCCAATGCAGGTGCCGCGCCGCACTCCGCGGTCGCTGAGTTTGGGTTCGTTTGGCAATCGCACACCAGACCCATTCATTAACCAACTCTCCGCTCAGGAACAACGAGTGGTGGTAACAAAAGAGTCTGATTTCGTTGATTCGTTTTTGTCTCGCCAAGAACCGTGGAAGCTATTGCTGGTATCAACAGCAAACATTCGAAATGCCGATCTGATAGCGATCTTTCAGGCCAACCTTGAGAAGATCGTAAAGGCTTCAACATCTTTGACTTCATCGAGGTTAATCGAATAGAAGTGATTTTTCACTCCTAATGTCGCGCCTGATATCGGTTCCATTCGGAGCGGCTTCTTATAGTTTATGGGCTTGGTAGCGAAAATTGCTGCCCGTAAATGAATTGTTAGACTGCCTACAAGCTTAGATGAAGGTAGGAGAAGTTGATGAGCAATACAACAAACTTAATAGCCGCCTTAGAAAATGCCCCTGGCATGATCATTCCTCTGATTCGTGAGGTGCCGCCCCAGTATTTAAAGCGTCGGCCCAGTCCAATGAAGTGGTCCGCATATGAACACGCCTGTCATCTCTCCGGCACTGATGCACCGTTCCTTGCACGCCTCGACTTGATGTTATCAACTCCCGTGCCTTTCATAAGGTCCATCGCTCCTACTCCAGAGGAAGAAGCGGGAGCGCTCCTGAGCGTAGATTTAGACGAATCACTTGATCGGTATGTGAAAGAGCGAGCCAGTCTGGTCAAGAGGCTGAAGGAACTATCGGCGGAGGACTGGCAGCGAACGGCAGAGCATGAGGCGTTCCGTCAGTATTCGGTGTGGATCATGTTCCGGCATCTGCTCAATCACGAGATGTTGCATGCCTACAGGATTGAAGAATTGCTGCTCAAGAAGGACTGGGAATAGGTAGATGCTACAGCAGGTCGCCGCGTAACCATTCGTTGGACTGGAGCGCGACTCGTCTGCTTCGGCCAATGTTGTTCGCCGCACCCGGTCAACCCCGCGTTGGGCGACTGTTTGTTGGCAATGACTGTTGGCGCATACCCGCAAATGTATATTTCGGGCATCACACCAGGGAGTAGATTCAATGATAAGAGCAGGAATAGCGGAAGCGCGCGCTTTCGACAGTTGGCTGGACTACCAAGAAGCAATGAAGCGTGCAATTGCGCCGCTGACTGAGGAACAATTGCAGCAACGACCAATACCTGGCCGGCGCACCCCCGGAGAAATCGCCGAACACATTGTGTTTGGGCGCGCGCTGCACCTCTATCGCACACTAGGAGAAGAGGCTGTGGAGTTGACGCCGCTGCTCACCTGGGACGACGCCGACGATCCACCACATTCCGCAGCGGAAATTGTGCAAGGGTTGGAACTGACTTGGCGATTCATCGTCGGCAGTGTCATGCGCGGATCACCCACCGACGTTATCCCCGAGGGAAAGGCGCCACCGATCATGCAGGTTATCTGGGGTCTTCTCGACCACGACCTGCCCCACGCAGGACAACTTTCATTATTATTGAGTGCGGGTGGCCTGCCCGGGGTTAACATTTAGCTTAGAACGACTTGCCCGGCATAAAGCAGGCGCTTGAAGTCCCCACGAAAGTCGGCCAACACGGTTTGCAGCAGAGATGGGGGCGGCTGGAGTTCGGATCGGGGGCGGTGGCGATGCGGTATGAGCCGAGGAGGTCGCCATTGGGATGAGTA
>CAZXHW010000035.1:0-19033 GCA_964639915.1 uncultured Heliomicrobium sp. | reverse complement strand
GCAAAGAAGGATGTGAACATTGATCCAACGCGATTGCTGGTTGTCGGCACACCGGCTTTGGCCGCAGCTTTCGCTAGACCGTCCACCAGTTTTGCCGTTGCTTGTTCAAGCTGCGGATACGGGTTGAGTGATTTGAGCAGGCGTAACGTTGTTAACCCTGCTGTGACAGCCAATGGATTGCCGGACAATGTTCCCGCTTGATAAACCGGCCCGACGGGTGCGACGAAGTCCATAATTTCCCGCTTCCCGCCAAATGCTCCGACGGGCAAGCCGCCGCCAATGATTTTGCCCAGAGTGGTCATGTCCGGTTTGATTCCATAAAGCTGTTGCGCTCCGCCGTAGCTGACGCGGAATCCCGTCATGACTTCGTCGAAGATCAAAACCGAGCCATGTTTTTCAGTGATGCTGCGAACCGATTGAAGATAATTTTCTGCCGGTGGAACGCAGCCCATGTTTCCAACGACTGGCTCAATAATGACGGCGGCAATCTGATCGCCAGCCTGGTCGAAAACTGCTTCCAGCGCCGCAACGTCGTTAAAGGGAACCGTGATGGTGTTTTGCGCGACTTCCGCCAGCACGCCCGGCGAATCCGGCAAGCCAAGCGTCGCGACGCCTGAACCTGCGCGAACCAGCAAGCTGTCGCCGTGGCCGTGGTAACAGCCTTCGAATTTGACGATCTTCGGACGACCGGTAAAACCGCGCGCAACACGAAGCGCGGACATGGTGGCTTCGGTTCCGCTGGAAGTCAGCCGCAATTTTTCGATTGAAGGAAATGCTTCAATGACTGTTTCGGCCAACTCGATTTCAAGTTCGGTTGGTGCGCCGTAACTGGTTCCGTGTGTTGCGGCCTGCTGAATGGCGGCGATTACTTCGTCGTGGGCATGGCCCAGAATCATCGGTCCCCACGAACCAACGTAATCAATATAGCTGCGACCGTCAGCGTCTGTAACCATCGCGCCTTTGGCGGATTTGATGAACAGTGGCGTGCCGCCCACGCCACGAAATGCGCGAACGGGGCTGTTAACACCGCCAGGAATCACCTGCTGCGCTCGCTCAAAAAGAGTTTCTGAATTTGGATAGTTGTTGTTCATAATTTCGTTATCTTGCGCCAAAGCGCGAGCTTATGGGATGATGCGCCCGCTTTTCATACCATTCATCACAAAATTTTTGCAAAGAGGTTTTCAAGGAGGCCCATTTGAACCCGGAACTGAGTCAACTCATTTCGCTCCAGGATGTGGATGTCGAAATCAAACGGATAAAAGCGGAGACAGAATCGCTGCCCGCCAAACGCGAAGCGCTGGAAAGTCAGTTCGCGGCTGAAAATAAAGAGTTTCTCGATTTGAAACAGCAACTGGACGCAGCGCTTTCACAGAAAAGTAGTTTGGAAATAGAGATCGAAGCCGAGCAACAGAAGTTGGAAAAATTCAAAAACGATCAGATGAAAGCCACCAACGAGCGGGAATATGCCACCTCTGTCCGCGAAATTGATTCGGCCAAAAAAACAATTAGCACGCTTGAAACTGAATTGCTAAAGGTGATGGAACAGGTTGAAAAACTGGATGTTCAGGTCAAAGAACGCTCTCCGGAAATTGAAACCAAACGGACGGAGATGGAGCGGCAGGTAGCCGAATACGAAACCCTGGCCAAAACTGATGCAGAAAAGCTGGAAAAGCTATTGGCAGAACGCACGCCATTGGTTGCAACGCTCAGCTCTGAAACCCGCTCAACTTATGAGCGAATGTCGAAGATCAAATCCGGCTTGGCGCTTTCTGAAGCGGTTGATTACAAATGCCTGGCTTGCCGCATGACCATACGCCCGCAGGTGTACAACGACATCAGAAGGGGTGAAACGATTTTCACCTGTGAGAATTGCGGAAGAATTCTGTTCTTCCGCGGTTGAGAGCCTACGCTTTCCTTTGCCTTAAAACTTCAAAAAGCACAATGCCTGTGGCCACGCTGACATTCAATGAATTCAGTTGGCCCAGCATAGGAATTGAAACGATTGCGTCGCAATTTTCGCGCACCAGCCGCCTGATCCCTTTGCCCTCGCTGCCAATCACCAAAGCCAGCGGGACGTTAAAGTCAAATTCCGTATAACTGGTTTCTGTTCCTCCTTCAATACCGACTATCCACACATTGCGTTCTTTCAAGTCTTCAATCAGCCGAACCAGGTTGGTGACGCGAGCGATGCGGACATATTCCACTGCGCCTGCGGACGTCTTGGCCACGGTTTCATTCAGTCCCGCAGCGCGATGTTCAGGAATGAACACGCCGTCCACACCTGCGCCTTCGCAGGATCGCAAAATTGCGCCAAGGTTGTGAGGATCTTCAATTCCATCCAGCAGAACCAACAAAGGACGTTCTCCTAAACTTTCCAGAATCGTATCAGTTTCGACGTATCCGGCATTCCGCTTTTGTTTGGTATCAGGAGGTGCCGCTGCTAGCGCCACAACGCCTTGATGGTTGGCGTTGCGCGTCAGTTCATCCAGTTCGCGGCGCTCGCGGGTTTCAATGCTGACGCCTGCGCGCCGAGCAGTTTCCGTAAGCTCTTTCAGTCGCGTCGGATTTGCTCCGCTAGCGATCAGGATTTTTCGAATGGGTCGCCGCCGCGCTCGCAAAGCTTCCAGCACAGGTGACAAGCCGTAAATGTGATTCATCGGTGTGGACTACCTTTATCAGAAGTTGGATTGAAATCGCGGCGGATTATAGCGCAGGCAGGTTCGCACCGACTTGTGGGCGATACAAAAAAAGCGGCAACCCGAAGTTGTGGCTTCAAGTTGCCGAAAGAGAGACTCAACGTTTCAGTGGGAAAACTCGATCAAATTTTTATCAACTGTTCAGGCTTTACTGGGCCAGAACAACAGTCACGATTTCCGGCTGGACATTGTTGTTGGCCAGATGGCGTCCGCCCAATTCTTTGACCAGGTTGCGTTCGGCTTTTGTCGTTGGCAATTCCATTGCAGTGGCTTGGTGGTTAACCTGCATCTGCGCCAGAAAATATTCGTTGCCGTACCGACGAAAAACCAGCGTCGTTGCATTGGCAGGTTTCTTGTTTTCAATATTCTTGAAAATCGCCACTGCCGCCGAATGTTCTCGCCCGCCACGAATCGTGATAGTTCCGCGTGGAGAAACAGGCTCTGCGATGACGTATTGACCCGCAGTCATGGTTTTGCCGTTGACCTGAAAGTCAAACGGGATGTTCGCTTTGAACGTTGGAGACTGCGCAAAGGCGGAAACGGCGGTCAACACAAACAAAAAGCTGATAGCGGCGACGTAGTTCAAAATTTGCTTTTTCATCTGATTTCTCCTTTGGGTTGCTGAGGCAAATGTTCAGCCTCGGAAATATTTTTCAATTTTGGTTCGACGATTACTCACTCTTCTTTCTCAACTGTCATCTGTGCGATGATTCCTTTAATCGCTTGCGCCATAACTAACTCAACCGTTGTGCCAAAGGTTTTGGAGTTCGCAAGCTCAGCAAATTTATTCGGGAAAAACGGGGAAACAATTGATTGGCTTGGAGTTGGAGTTTAGAGTCATTCGACTGCGCCAGATCAGTTGGTCGCGACTGAAAAGAATTTCTATCCGGAAAGATAGATTGAATGGATTGACCCTATCTGATCGGATAGCGCGGTTTGAGGTGAGCAAGATGTCAAACCCAAGATTGATCGTTTTGGCAGGGCCGTTGAAGGGCAAAATCTTCAATTTGGCAGAAGAAGAGGTTTTGTTTGGCCGCGAATCGTCCAGCCGTATTTCTTTGGCCGATCTTTCAACTTCGCGGCGGCATTGTCGGATTCAGCGTGAAGCAGATGATTTTGTGCTGACCGACCTGGAAAGTTTCAACGGAACCTTCGTCAACGGATTGCCGATCAAAGAGCGCCGCTTGGAACATGGCGACAGGATTGCTGTCGGAAGCTCGCATTTTCTGTTTTTGATTCACGAGAAAGAGGCTGCGGCGGGGTTTGGTCAAGTGCAGCTCGATGAAGGGCAAAACCTGACTTCGGACACGATCCGGATTCGCCAGGAAGATTTGCTGCTGCTTCAGCCGGAAAAACAAGTATCGGCAATGAAGCCGAATGCGCGCTTGGTTGGCCATCTGAATGCGCTGCTGAAATTCAGCCAGACGATTAGTTCAATTCGCAGTATGGAAGAATTGCAGCGGCAATTGTTGGACCTGATTTTTGGCGTTGTGCCTGCGCAGCGCGGAGCGATTCTGCTAACCGACGGCAAATCAAAGCTCGATGATTTATCTTCCACATTCGGCTGGGATCGCCAGGCAGGAGCGCAAACCACAGTTCGAATCAGCCGCGCCATCATCGGGCAAGTATTGAGCGCAGGCGAAGCCATTCTGAGCAATAACATTCTGGAAAACGAAGCCTTCGGCGAAAACGAAAGCCTGATGATTTCGCAAACTCGCGCGCTGCTGGCTGTTCCGATTCTGCTGATGAATCGCAAGCTTGGCGTCATTTATTTAAGCACCAGCGACGCGGCTGCGCAGTTTGATGAAGACCATCTGCAACTGGTTTCAGCCATTGCAGGCATCGCCGCTGTGGCGCTGGAAAACGTTCGCCAATTGGAATGGCTGGAAAATGAAAACCAGCGGCTGACGGATGAAATCAACATCGAACGCAGCATGGTCGGCGAAGGGAAACGCATGCGCGACGTTTACCAGTTCATCGCCAAAGTTGCGCCGACTGATTCCACTGTGTTGATTCGCGGCGAAAGCGGAACGGGCAAAGAGCTTGCTGCTAATGCAATTCATAAAAACAGCTCGCGTTCGCGCAAACCGTTTGTCGCCATCAACTGCGCCGCTTTAACCGAAACGCTGCTGGAAAGTGAACTGTTTGGACATGAAAAAGGCGCTTTCACCGGAGCCATCGCACAAAAGAAAGGGAAGTTTGAAGTCGCCGATGGCGGAACGATCTTTCTGGACGAACTCGGCGAAATGTCTTTGTTGCTGCAAGCCAAACTGCTGCGCGTGTTGCAGGAACAGGAATTCGAGCGCGTCGGCGGCACACGGCCCATCAAAGTGGATGTGCGACTGGTTGCCGCGACCAATCGCGATCTGGAATCGGCGATTAAGGATGGATCGTTCCGCCAGGATTTGTATTACAGGCTGAATGTTGTTTCGCTCAAATTGCCGCGATTACGTGAACGCAGCGAAGATATTCCGCTGCTGGCCAGTTACTTCGCGACGAAATATGCCGCAAAGTGCAAGCGTCAGGTGCGTGGCATTTCGCCGGAAGCTCGAGCGTTGCTAACTGCCTACGACTGGCCGGGCAACGTGCGCGAACTGGAAAACGCCATCGAACGCGCTGTCGTGCTTGGTTCAACAGACCTGATCCGTCCCGAAGATTTGCCGGAAGCGGTGATGGAAACCGAAGCCGAGCCGACCTTGGCAAATACCTCCATTGCCAGCTATCACGAAACGATCAAAGAAACGAAAAAGCAGCTTATCCTGAAAGCCATTACGCAGGCCGACGGCAATATCACCGAAGCCGCGCGGCTACTTGGCGTTCAGGGGAATTACTTGCACAGGTTGATCAGCAATTTGAATTTAAGGCCGATGCTGAAGAAGTGAGTTTGAGTTGATTTACATCCGCTTGCCGGTCAATGGATCGTAAAAGCCAACAGAACCATCATAGCGTCCAACCGCCAGCCGGTTGCCATCAGGGCTGAACGATAACGAAAAAATCCAATCCGATTGTTTTTCCGCCGTGTGAAGCTCTTCCAGTTTGGCCGCGCCCCACAGTTTCAGCAGTTTATCCGCGCCCGCTGAAGCCAGCAGTTTGCCGTCGGGAGAAAAGGCGATGGTGTTGATGGCGTCTTCGTGGGCGATCAAGGATTTTACTTGTCGGCCTTCGGTCGCGCCGATTTCCCAAATCCGAATGATGCGGTCGGCCCCGGCGCCCGCCAGTAATTTTCCATTCGGATGAAACGCAATGGTGTTCACAGCGTCCAGGGCATCGCTGAGCGTGTACAGCCGCACGCCGGTCGCCACATTCCAAACCTTCACTGTGCGATCCGCCGAAGCTGACGCCAGTAGTTTTCCGTCCGGACTAAACGCAACCGCGAAAACTGCATCTGTATGATCTTTCAGGTTTTTGACTTCGATGCCGGTCGTGACATCCCATAGCTTCACCATCCGGTCGTAGCTGCACGTCGCCAGCAGTTTTGCATCAGGGCTGAAGGCTATGGAAAAGATGTTGTCGCGATGGCCGCGAATGCTGTGAAGCTCTTTTCGTGCGACGACATCCCAGATTTTGATTTCGCCAAACTGTGCTGGATTGCCGCCAGCCGCTGCCAGCAGTTTGCCATCTGCGCTGAATGCCACGGCGCGAACCTGATTGGAGAATCCCGGAATCGGAGCGATTGTCTTGCCCGTTTTTGCGTCTTGCAACTCGACCGCTTTGTATTTCCCAAGCGCGATCAATGAGCCTTTCGGTTGAAACGCCAATGCGCTGACAGAAGCTGTGGCGTCTTTCGCCGGTTTTATATTTGGCAGCGAAGTTGCCGATTCGACTGGCGCAGATTCCGGTTTGGCCAAAGCCTTGTCTGGGCCAAGCGCTCCGGAATCTATCCAGACCTTGATCAGTTTAATTTCCGCTGCGCCGAGTTCATCGCCAAGCGGCATTTTGGGTTTCACCGAACCTTCGATCATTTTGACCAGCAGGCTTTCACTGCTTTTGTCTGGAACAACCGCAGCGCCGCGTTTGCCGCCAGCCATTAGCGCTTCATAGCTTTCCAGATTCAGATCGCCTTTGCGCGTGGTGTGGTTGTGGCAAACGACACATTTTTCCTGAAAGATCGCTTCGACCGGCTTGAATCCCGGTTGAGCCTGAAAGCCGAGCGCAGGCGAAACAGGGAAGCTCGCCCACGCGGCAAACAAAAGCAGGAAAAGCAGAATGGAGTAACGCACACGATTGTGCTGCGAAGGCATAAGCATGATTTTGTTTTGAATGAGTTGTTCAGGATGACGCAGGCGGAGCTTACGTCAATTCGTGTGCGAGGTGAAGAGACGCCCTAGCGCAATTTGGCGTCCGCTTCGGCGAAACCAATTTGCGCGCGTTTTGAAGTCGGGCGCAGTTTCAGCGCTTCGGAATAGTCTCGCTTGGCCGCCGCATAATCCTGCTTGCTCAGTTCCAGATCGGCGACGGTCAACAGTCCTTGCAGCTTTTTCAAGTCTGCCAGTCGAGCGAAAATTGTCGCCGCATCCGCGGCCTGGCTGTTTGCCTGTAAGTATTCGCCGTAAAGTTTGATCGCGTCGGCGTATCGTTCCTGCTGCTCCAGATCGCGCATCGGTTTTAAGTGGTCGTCTTCTTTTGCAATGACAGGCGTCGCTGTTGGTGACGCGGTTACGACAGAAGTTTCAGCCGTTGGCGAGTTTGGTGACCACAAAAAGTACGCGCCAGCAGCGGCAATCAAACAAAGCAGAATTGCGCTGACGGCGATCAACCCGGTCCGGTTAGCACTGCGTGGTTGCGGTTGAGAAAGCGGTTGTCTGGGCGCGATGTTGGTTTGAAGCTGATCGAATGCCGCAGGCTGCACCGGCGCAGGTTTAGCGGCAGTCTGTTGCATGGCTGCTGGTTTCGGTGATTGTGGCTTTGCGTTGGGATGGGTTGAGCCAGCCGGAAGCACTTCTGTCGTCAGCGGCGCAGGTTGCGTTTGGGATTCCAGCACCTCCGTCATCGAATGTGTGAGCTGATGTGCCGGATTGGCAGCAGCCCGTTGCTTGTCGGTTGCGTTTGGCTGCTCGTATTCCAGCAATGCATCCAGAAAGTCTGCCGCTGTGGCAAAGCGGTCGCCAGGGTTTTTGGCCAAAGAGCGCATGACCACTGCCACGAGCGCTTCCGGAACATTCGGTGCCAATTGGGAAAGCGGAGGCGGCGTAAGTTCCGTGTGGCCTCTCATCACTTCGTATTCTGAACCGGTTTCTGAATAGGGAAAGGGCAATCGTCCGGACAGTGCTTCGTAAAGCGAAACGCCAAGGCTGTACAAATCAGAACGCGCGTCCACTTCCTGGCCGCGAATCTGTTCAGGCGACATGTATTCAATCGTGCCGGGATTGAAGCCTGTGCGCGTCATGCTGCTTTCGCCCGCAAGTTTGACGATCCCGAAATCCGTGATCTTCAGTCGTCCCAAGCCATCTAGAAGTAAATTTGCCGGTTTGATGTCGCGGTGTGTGATGCCTTTGAACTGGCGTCCAGATTCGTCTTCGTAACTGAAGTTGTGGGCGAAATCGAGCGCCGACAATGCCTGTTTGAACAATGCCACGGCTTGATTGGGCGCCAGCGCACCTTGCCGTTTGATCAGGTCGCGCAGGCTCATCCCGTTCACGAACTCCATTACCAGGTAATAGTTTTCGGGAGAGGTGAAGAATTCATACACGCGCACGATGTTTGGGTGATCAAGCTGCGACTGAACATAAGCTTCGCGGACAAAGCGTGCCTTGAGCTGTTCCTGCGCCTGCGGCGGAAAGGAAGAAAGCAGAATGGATTTGACGACGACTTCGCGTGGCAGCGCTTGATGGCGGCCACGATAAACCGCACCCATGCCGCCTTGTGCCAATTCACTGGTGATTAGGTAATTGCCGATGATTTTTCCGACCATAGAAAATCAGGTGTCCCAGGTTTATGAAACGATGTTGGACGACTTGATCGCACTGATGACGGTTTCAGAAGCTCCCATAGAGCGAAGCTGGCTGAGCGCCGATTCGCGCGGTTTGAACTTGATGCCGTATTTTTGCAGCGCCGAAACGATACGATCTTCGGGAGCGTAGTTCTGCACCAGCGAAGCGACTTCCAGAAAACTGACGCCCCGTTTGGGGGCCGCAGACTTGCGCGGCGTAGTCGGTCGCGTTTTCACGGGCTTGTCTTCCGAATTTGAGCTTCCAGTCGGCGCTGGTTTGCCGCTCACTTCCTGCACGAAATCGCCTGCGAACAATTCATTCGCCAACCGGCCAGCAACTTCGATCAAACGATCTTCGCCGACACGCTCTGCCTGGACTCCCCAGTCGCCGGGCGATGACCGTTCAACGCTGGTGGCAATGACGTCAGTGCCTGCAAGTAATCGCAAAGAAGCCGAGGCTTCAGCGTTGACGCCGCCTTCGCGTTTGACGTCGTCGGTGACAGGCGTCAGGCGAGAACTGATGGTTCCTTCGATCACCAACGCCGCTTCGCTCTTTTTGGTGGTTACACGGAAACCCGCCGCCGCCAGCTTTTCGGACAGTGTGTTGGTGGCAACTGTGGATGGTTTGTCCAGATTGATTTCAGTCACATTCAAGAAAATGCGAACCGGGCGGCGTTGCTGTTGCGCGTTCACCACAAACGTCAACAAGCAAGCCACCGCCAGCGTAAAACATAAACGTAACTTTACTTGATTCATCGCAATTCTCATTAAGGCTTCACCCATCGCACTGCGTCACCCTTTTGAACGCCTTTGCCGGTGCCATTGATTTTGGCTTTGGCGGCATTTTCGCGGACTTCGGTGATTTCGACGGTAGCCTTGGAATCCAGGTCGAATTCGGCCAAGCCTTCTTCTTCAGCGGTGTCGCCAGCGGCTTGCGCGCCTTCGCGTTCAACCTTGTGAACAGTGAATTTGTCACCAGATTTAATGCCGTGGCGGGTTCCAAGGTTGATGTAGATGGTTTGGTTGTCTTCCGCCACGCGCAGCACGCGGCCACGCTTCAAAAAGAACGCGGCCAGTTTTGCGGATAGCCGATCAACTGCTTTCGATACCAAATCTTCGTATACGTTTTTGGCCCCGCCGCGTGTGTCGGTCTTAAAGCGTTTTTCGCTGATCGTCACTTTGTCGCTGAACAGAATGGCGCGCGTCACGGGATCAACCGCCGAAGCGCCAAGCTCAACTGTGTAGGTGACTTCGATGCGAGCAAATTGATCACGTTCAACGGCTCCTGCGCGCAACAATTCCGGGAAGACATACGCGTCTGGTGGTTCGGCTAAATTGCCGGGAAGCTGACGATTGAATGCGCCCTTTTTGGAATCGGCGATCAGTTTGGTCAACTGCTCGACTTGTTCGTCATCCAGCGTGACAATCTGTTTGAAGCCTTTGCTGTTGTCGAGCGCAATGCGCAGGCTGCTGGCTAGGGCTTTGGCATCGCCTTTGTAGTCGGCATCTGCGGTCGTGCTGAGCCGGAAGTACCGAACGCCAAGCGTCGGAGATTCCGGCAGCGTTTGCGCGTTTGCGCTTGCCGTCACCAACGCTAGCAGCGCGACGGCAAGCAATAGGGAAAGATATTTGTGCATAGATTTACGCCTGATTTCAGTTTACCAGTCTGTCGGAATTGAATCTTCGTCGGTGGCGACGGTAGGTTGGAATTTGGGATCGGTCAGGTCCACGCCGCCGATTTTGGCCAGATGATTGGCGACGGAACTCAAGGTTGCCAGATGCGCCGGACCTTCGGAAATGATTTCTCCCAAACCTTTCATTCCGTCGTTGAGCTTTTTGGGCTGCGTCGAGATTAAATTGGTAGGACTGTTTTTAGTATTTGCGGCTGCGGATTCTGCGCGCGGTTTGACGTCTTTTGCAGTTTCGATGGCAATCTGTTCCTGCTTGGCAGCGCCATATAGCAGTTTAGCCAGCTTCCCGTAATTTTCTTTATCCTGTTTGCTCATCTCTTTTTCGCGAGCTTCTTTATCGGCAATTTCCTGATCCACCATCGCGCGTTTTTCAGTGCGTTGCTGTTCATCTGCCTGGACCTGTTTTTCTACCTTTTCAGAAGTCTTTTCGTCGTACTTTCCGCCGTTGGTTTGTTTGCCGAGCTCGGCCAGCAGCTTTTTCTTTTCAGCGATCGAACGGTCTAAAGCTTCAATTTCTTTCTGATCCTTTTCGATCTGCCCTTGGGCACTTTTCTTAGTAGAATTTCTGAGCGCCTGTCGGCGAATGACGTCATCAGCCAGGCTGAGCGTGATGCGGGCATACGCCGACTTCACGCGCGCGCCATCCATTTGGCTGAGAATGTTGTCAATCTCACTGCTGCCTCCCATTCCCGGAATTTTCTTTTTCAGTTTGTCGAATTGCGCGTATGCCGGAGAGGCTGCAACGAACAAAACAGCAAGCAAGGCAATCCCCTGAAGGACGCGGAAAGTCGAATTGGATGTCATACACTGAATCTCCTACGGATAGAATAAAACCTTTGGGTAGAGGGGGAATGACGAAAGAGCAGACGGGAAAGGTCGGGTACGAGGCGGCGAGAGTGTAAGTTTTCAGTTTTTTAGTTGCAAGGCTGAGTTTTGCGTTCCTGCTGGCCAAGCCTTTGGGCAGGCAACAAATAAATTTTCACCGCCACGAAAACCGAGCTGGTTTCGTGGCGGTGAATTCGTGGGAAGTGTTGGGTTTAAAAGCCTTTGCCTTTGGTGGTCAGCTTCACTCGAAGCACTGCCGTGTTCGCTGTGATGTAAAGCGTCGAACCGTCGCCGCCAAACGCGCAATTGGCAGTTGGAACTCCGGTGTCGAATGTTCCCAGATGCTTTCCGTCTGGCGAAAACACGTGCAAACCGCCCGGGCCAGTGACAAATAGATTGCCGTCTTTGTCCACCTTCATTCCATCCGGCAAACCGGGCTTGCCTGCTTTGGCCCAGGCTGTTGCGTCAAAAAAGACTTTGCCGCTGGCGATGGTTCCGTCCGGCTTTACGTCGTAAACCATCCAGATGGCTTTGTCCGGATCGGACGAAGCGACGTACAGTTTCTTTTCGTCCGGCGAAAACGCAATGCCGTTGGGACGTGTAATTTCTTTCGTCAGCAGCGTGATCTTGCCGGTTTTGTCCATCTTGTACACGCCGCAATAATCCATTTCACGTGCCGGGTCGTCAGCGCCTTTTGGTAAACCGTAAGGCGGATCGGTGAAATACAACGAACCGTTGGAGTGATAGACCAGATCGTTGGGGCTGTTGAACCGTTTGCCGTTGTAATTGCTGGCCAGCGCGATAATTTTGCCGTCGGCTTCCAGTTTCGCCACGCGCCGGTCGCCGTGCTGACACATAACCAGCGTGCCCTGGGCATCGTACGTCAATCCGTTTGTGCCGGGTTCTTTGCCGGTAAACGGTTCTTTTCCGCTGTAGCCAGCCGGATGCAGAAATTGGCTGGCAGCTTTGCCTTCCTGCCATTTGATGATTTCGTTGCCTGGGATATTGGAAAACAACAGGTAATTTTCCTTCTTGTTCCAGACCGGGCCTTCGGTCCAGATGTAGCCTTCGGCCAGCTTTTCGACTTTGGCATCCGCCGGAACCAGTTTGTCGAACGCTGGGTCAAGCCGAACGATTTTGGTTTCTGGAACCGCCGGAGTTGCTGTTGGTGAAGCCGTCGCCACTTTGGTTTCAGCGACCTTTGCGGGTTGTTCTGCCGGGGTGCAAGCCGCGAATGCGAACGCCGACAAAATCAACGCCGCCGAGGCAAACATGCGTTTAGTCATTTCGATGTCTCCTGTGAATTGCTAGTGATGGAAATTGGGAACTTCGTTTAGCGCGGCATACCATACGAGCCATCACGGTTTGAGTCAATTTCAACAGGCGATCTATTGCTCTTCGTAATTCCAGGTCAATCCGCCATCAACGTAATACGTCGAGCCGGTGACGTAATCGGCGTCGTCCGAAGCCAGAAAGACAGCGACGCTGGCGACATCGGCAGTTTGTCCAAGGCGCTTCAGCGGAATCTGGCTAAGCAGCGCGCCGAGTTTCGTCGAATCGTTCAGCAGTTTCGAATTGATCGGAGTTTCAATGGCTCCGGGTGCGATGTTGTTGACGTTGATGCCCAGGCTGCCGAGTTCGACCGCCAGATTGCGCGTCATCATTTTGACGCCGCCTTTGCTGGCGCAATAGGCCGTAAAGTTCGGGAAGGGAAGCTCTTCGTGAACAGAGCTGATGTTGACGATTTTGCCAGGGCGCTCTTTTTGCCGAAGATGGCGGACGAATTCCTGCGACGCGAAAAAGACGCCTTTCAGATTTACGTTCAAGACCTTGTCGTAATCTTCTTCGGTTACATCCCAAAACGGCGCGTGCGTTTCCAGTCCCGCGTTGTTGACCAGCACGTCCAAGCGTCCGAAATGCTCGACGGCTGTGTTCACCAGACGCCGAATGTCTGCGACTTTTCCTAAATCAGCTTGAACGATCAACCCGCGACGGCCTATGGCTTCGATTTCAGCCAAGGCTTCTTCGGCTCCTTGCGATCCACGGTTGTAATTGATGACGACATCCGCGCCTTCTTGCGCAAAACGGACGGCAATGGCGCGGCCAATTCCCTGGCTGCTGCCTGTAACGAGTGCAACTTTGTTTTTCAGTCTCATTCCTTCTCCTTCAAAAGTTTTGGTAGTGGTTCTCCGAGCGCAAAGGAAATCCCGGCTTGTTGAAAATTTATTCCGTATTTCGGGCGCTTTTTTCACAACCAACACTAAATTCCAAGATGGAATGACCAGAAAAAATCTTCTACTTCGGCGCAACAAAAAATTATCCGTTGCCGTAATACGCTGCCAGTTTCGCGCGGTAACAGAAAGAAAACTTGAGAAGACTTGAGAAGAAGAGAGGAGATTTTGATGAAAGCAAAATTCAACGCAAAGTATGCAATCTTTTCTGTGATTGCGATCATGCTGGTGTACGTTCTGTTCCATAACGAACGCTTTGTGGTTCAGCCGGATCATCCCGTTTGGCAACATTACGAACCGTTCAAATGGTGGTTGCTGCCGCATGCCATTGCGGGTGCGTTTGTTCTTCTGCTTGCGCCGCTGCAATTTTCCGACCGGTTGCGCCGCAGATTTGCCGGACTGCATCGGGTTTTGGGGCGCTTGTATGTGATTGGCGCATTCGTCCTTGCGCCGCTCGGCGCTTACATCCAGTATCTGGAAGAGCGCCAGGGGGTTCCACGTTCCTTTACAATTCTGGGGATCATTGACGCCGTGATGTTGTTTGGCACTACGCTGATCGCCCTGGTGTTCGCCATCAAACGAAAGATCGCCCAGCATCGCCAATGGATGATTCGCAGCTTCGCCGTGGCGTTGGTCTTTGTGGAAGTGCGTTTTATTCTCGGCGTCACGGGCTGGGAAGCGTTGGGCATTGAAATTGTTCAGGCGGTGATTTGGTCGTGTCTGGCGATGTCATTGCTGTTTGCTGACATCATCAATCACTGGATGGAAATTCGCGCGGCGGTGAAAGCACCGGTTAAGTTGCCCGTACCAGTGAAACAAGAAGTGCTAAGCGGCGCTGTAGAGTCCGCCTAGCCGATAGTCATAAACGCAGATTTTGAGGTTCCCTTGTTTCGTTTCCTGCAACTGGCTAAGCCAAGCTGACAGGGAAGGGCAAGGGAATTTGCTTTTCCGCGCCCCAGCTTCAGCCCCCCGGATGCCTCGACCTTGCTTCCTTGCATCAGCGACAACCGATTGGGCTATACTTCGCCGACAGCCAAAGCGACTGTAAAGAATTCGATACCATTCAGCTAAAGGAGCAATGTATGCAGCCAAAACGTATCGCTGGTTTTCCAGGAATTCTGTTAATCGGTGCCGCCTTGTTGTTCACGGCAAGCTGGGCTTTCGCGCAATCCGCTACGCCAGCCAGACAAACCCAGGAAGAGTTTATTGCCGAAATCAGGAAAAATTTTGAACAAGGAAACTTCACGGCTCTGGATGCCGCTGCCGATCAAGCCAGAGCAAGCAAGGAGCGTTTTCCTGGAGCGGATTGGAAACTGTTCGTGTTTTACCAATCTCTGGCCTGGCCAAATGTCAGTGGCACGGCGACGGACCCTCAGTGGAAAACGCATCTGGATCGGCTGGAAAAATGGATGCGGCAATCACCAAAATCTCAAACAGCGCGAATCGCCTCCGCCAATGCCTGGGTTGAATACGCAAAATTGTCGCGGACTTCGGATCGCGACTGGCGTGGGTTCGACAAAGACGTCGGCGGCCAGGAATATCAAAAGCGATTGAAACAGGCGAACATCGCCCTGGATTTCGACACCAAAAACTTTTTCGTCAACCTGGCCAGGGAAACAAAGGGCGAAATTCGAAGAGATCCAACGGCCAAACTGCCTTCGCTTTGTCCTCACTTTTATTACGTCAAGCTTGCTTTGGAGCAAGGCCGCGCCTTTGACGATTGGACGCGCTACAACGACATCTTTGCACGAGCTGTCGCGCTGGAGCCAAACTACTACTACTTTTACCAAACCAAAGCTTTCGATTTGATGGTTCAAAATCATGGTGTCAAAGGCCAATGGGAGGCCTTTGCTGAAAACTCCATAAAGTCGGTTGGCGGGGCTGAAGGCGATATTACCTATTACATGATCGTGTCATTTGTTCGTCCTCGATATGTTACTCAGGATGGGCACGGCGATTTTTTCCGCGACAACAACCTTTGGGGACAGAAAATCTGGGACGGGTATAAAGAGATTGAAGCGAAATACGGAACCAGCAAGTTCCGGCTGAATGAAATGGCTTTGTTGGCATCAAAAGCCCAACAATTGGCTGTCGCCAAGCTTTTGTTTGACCGCATTGGCGACAATTGGGAGGAACGGGTTTGGGAAACCCGAACCGCTTTTGAAGGCTACAGGAACTTGGCTAAAGCCAAAGCTCCGACTCCGGCGACCAAGCTGAAAAGCGATTTGACAAGCCTCAAAGCCAGACTGTCTTCGCCGCAAGCGGCGTATCCGAAAAGCCAAGGTGTGATGATTGACGCAGTGGTGGAATATCCTTCGACCGCCTCCGACGCCAGCAGCGCGTACGAAGTCGAGTTGGCGGCATTCGCATTGGTGCTTTCCGATCCCAAAAAACGCTCTGCGGAAACAACGTTGCTGCCGCAAAGCGATAACAGCCCATCCGTCAAACTCATTAAATCCGGCGGCTCAATCAACCTGACGTATAAAATCAACTTTGCTTTGGCCGCAGGCGATTACAAAGTCAAAATGAAGTCAGTCACTTCCAACGAATTGATAATACGGATTGGCGGTGTTGCGAAACGCTGATCGCCTCCTGCATTTAATGCAAAGCCGCAAAGCCGCAAAGATTATTGGAACCTTTGCGGCTTAGCGTCTTTGCGTTAAAACCTTGTTCAATCAATTTTTGGCAATTTCTTTGGGCTTCACTCCTGCGACATTCAGCCGCATTTTGTACAGACCACTGCGCGCGCACAGGTACAGCGTCTTTCCGTCTTCATCCCCCCACGCCATGTTGTGAACATGTTTTGGCGCGATGATCGTGCCCAGATGTTTTCCTTCCGCTGACAGCACCCACAGCCCGCCGGGGCCGGAAACATACAAGTTGCCGGTTTGATCTACCTTGATGCCGTCAATCGCGTCTTCACCGGGAGCGCCAGTCATATCGAAAAACACCTTGCCGTTTTTGACCGAGCCTTCCGCCGTCAGTTCATAGCGCATGACGACTTTTTTCTTGTCGTCCCAGTTGCCGACGTAAAGATATTTTTCATCCGGCGAAAGCGCGATGCCGTTTGGTCCGCTAAGTTCTTTGGTCAGCAATTGCAGCTTGCCACGGCGAAGCGAATACACGCCGCTGAACGTCAGCTCTTTGCGCGGATCGTCGCCGAACTTCGGTAGCCCGAAAGGTGGATCGGTGAAAAACAAGGTGCCTTCGGAACTGTAAACCAGATCGTTCGGACTGTTCAGCCGCTTGCCTTCGAACTTGTCGGCAAGAACAGTTTCGCCGCCGTATTTTTCAACCAACAGGACTCGGCGATTGCCGTGCTGGTTGATCGTCAGTTGGCCGTGACTGTCCACTGTCAACCCATTCGATCCGGGCTGGCCGTATTCGGCAATGTCCGCGCCGCTGTAACCGCTTTGTTTTTTGAATACTTCCAGCTTGCCGGCTTCATTTCCGTTTGGTGTGTAACTCCAAATCACATTGCTGTTCGGATCGCTAAACAGCAAATGGGCTTTGGTCATTTGATCACCCGCAACCCAAACCGGACCTTCAGTGAATTTGAAGCCTTCGGCCAGTTTGAAGATCTTCGGGTTCGGGCCAACGATGGCGTCCATTGCCGGGTCGTTTTTGATAATCTGAACATTGACCTCGCTGGGAACCAGGGCCAACGGAGTATTCGAGCCTTGGTAGAAATCCAGCCTGGCTTCGCGCACCCAAATGAAATTTGTAGGCGGATTGGAAATCGGCCCGTTGATACCGAAAATTGCCAGTTGAATTTGCTGACCCGGCTTGACGTTTCGGCCAACAATCAACCGGTTCGGAGCGTTCCAACCACCAACGACTGAACCTCCCATTTGCCCCAGATAACGCGTCAATTCACCATCCACCCAAACTTCGGCGTAATCGTCTAGCGCGGTTTGAAAGACGACGGTTGAACCCGTCGGATCGAAATCACCAACCCGTTCGGGAATCGTCAGCTTAATGCGATACCAGTTAAAGCAAAGCCGCCCGGTGGAACGCCGCGCTTCCAGTGACGAAGCCGGAATTGCTTCCCAGTTGGAATCGTCGAAATCCGCCGGGCCAGCTTTGGGCGTGTAATCATATGTTCGGTTCGCCGCGCCAGTCGGTTGCTTGTCCGCGCCGGGGGATTTGAAATCTACTTCGATGATTTTGGTGTCGCTGTATCGCCACTGACCTTTGACCAGCTTCGCGCCTTCGTCAGTGGCCAGATTGATCGTCGCATCAGGCTTGGCGGTGGGGACGACTTCTTGCCCGCTGGCCAGCGCCGTCAGCACACCAACAATCAGCGCCGCAAGCAAGCCCAACCGTGTTTTTGAAAACCTACAGTTCATACCTTCCTCCTTAACTCTATTTTTCTTCCCCAAAGACACGCGAAGTTTTCACGAAGAAATTGGAAATTCTCTTTTATGCCTTCGTGTTTTCTTCGTGTGTCTTCGTGGGAGAATGTTTTTCTTTCCGGCTTATCGCGCCTTCACGACGTAGTAATTGATCGGCCCTGCCACTTCCTTGAACCAATGCGGAGTGCCAGCCGGAACGATAATCACGTCGCCTTTGCTGATGGTGCGTGTTTCGCCGCCTTTGACATCCGTGCCGCGAATTTCGCCCGGAGCAACGACTTTGCCGCTGATGACTTCGCCTCCTGTGACCAGCGTGGCAGACCCTTCAAGCACATAAATGATGTCGGCATCTTGTTCGTGAACTTCAACCGCGCCTGCTTTGTCGCGATGGCTGGCGTGAACCATGTATTTGTCGCTGTTGTCGAATAGCACCGCGCCTTTGACAAAGGCTGCATCTACCTTTGCGCGCTCGAAATAACTGACCGATGCTTTGCCCGCCTCAGGATTGGTCAACGCGTTTGCTCCGACGACCGCCAATTCCTGATCTTGCTGCGCGCTGGCGGCTCCGCTGACGCCGATGGCTCCGATGATCTGGCCATCGAGCACAATCGGCACTCCACCTTGTAGCGGCGTAAAGAACGAATCCGGCAGAGCAGTCATTGCCGTGCGGCCTTTGTTGATGATTTCTTCAAAGGCTTTCGTTTCGCGTTTGAACAGCGCAGCCGTGCGCGCTTTGCCGATGGAAATCTGCGACCCGGCAGCAAACGTTCCGTCCAGCCGTTCCAGCGCCAGCAAATTGCCGCCATCGTCTACCACGGCGATTGCCGCGCCCGGAGCTTTCAGTTTCGCGGCTTCGGCTTTTGTTGCTTCCAGTACGCGCTTTGCGCCTTCCAGCGTCAGCATTTTCTTTTCCGCCACCTGCGCGTGAGCCATTGCGGTTAAAGCAATCAACAAGCTGGCGACAATCAAACTTTTCAAAATGGTTCTCATCGTTTTTCTCCCTCCTCGAAAAAAGAAGCCACAGTTCGCCACCGCTGTAGCGACGCAAGGATGCTGAAAGGAGACCTGATTTTCAGCATTCCTGGGGTCTTCAGCGGTGAGCGTTGTGGCTATTCAATAAATGGTTTGTATGATGTTGTGAGCCGCGCTTACATCTTGGCCATTGCGCCTTCAGGCGTAATCGTCACTTTGAACAGTTCGCCGTTTTTGGTGAAGAAGGCCGAAGTTTTGGCGGCGTGAACTTTGCCGTTTTCTGATTCGCCAGCGTTCGGATCTTTCTGACGCGGTCCTTGTTTGGGGCCAACGC
>CAZXHW010000034.1:17435-19047 GCA_964639915.1 uncultured Heliomicrobium sp. | reverse complement strand
CGGCCAAGCGGTCGAAAAAGATTTTTCAGCAAGACTTGTGGATTCCAGTAATTTGCTTCGAAAAATAACAGTTGTCCGCCTGGTTTCAGCAGGCGATAGAGTGCTGCCAGCGTTTGGGGATAAAGGTTGTGGCACAAAATCACTGTCCCCACGATGTAATCAAATGTTCCTTCTGGAAGTTCTTCAAGGGACTGAACATGAACAAATTCGGTGTTAGGTAAATTTGGTGATAATGGTTCTAACAGCGTCTGGTTAAAGACGGCGGCAGTGATTGGGTTTTCGCCTCGCAGCACTCCAGTCAGATGTTTCGTCCAGAGGCCGCTACCAGCACCCAACTCCAGAATTCTTTCGCCTGGAAGCACATGGAAACAATGGCGAACTGTCAGTGCGCGGCGGCGGAGTTTAAAGGCTGATGTGCCGGGATACCGCTGCCAATAGGCCTCCCGGCTTAATTCCATCTCAGAAAGATTCTTCTCAATTGACATTGCCATTGCTTCCTAATTACTGCCAAAAGGCTGTGGTTCGTCATACGAGGGTGCGACGTTCCTGTCGTGTTGTTCAGATGCCAGCAGGTCACTATCGAAAGGTGATGGGAACTCTAACCAGATTGTCATAATCAGGGATAAAGAGAGTATTACTACTGCAATTGCCAATACATATATCAGCCATGTGACTCGATGGCCAAGTACAACTCCAGCCGCAAGAGCGGTACCAGTAGATACTACGATTAGTATGTGGGGAATGAGCAATAGCGGGGATTTCGATTCCGCCTTTACTTTAGAGGTAAGTGCGTAGGGAACCCGGTGGCCCAATACAATATCCCACAATGCCAGAAGGAAAACGGGCCACTTGGCATACCGTAACAAAGCCGCTCTCCAGTGCAGCCCCCATTCCTTTCTAGGCGCAAGATAAAATCGTTGTCGGAAAAAGGTGCAGGCCTGCAGCGCCAGACAAAGCAACACGAGTTTCGGCAGAAGCTGGGGACTAATTACTGATGGCACGTTGCCGGAAACTAGAAAGTAAATCAAGATGAGAAGGCCTATAAAAGTGGTGAAGCTATTTTGCAGGTAAAAGATGCCGTGTAATGCGCTGAGCGCTTGTCCCAGTGGTGAGATCCTTTTTCCTACCAGCCGATGAAGTCGAAACTTGATGTCAATAACCGAACGCGCCCACCGTAATTGTTGTTTTAGGTAGCCGTCCCAATCCACAGGCGTTAAGCCTTGGGCCAGAATTTCCGGGACATAGACCCCGCGCCAGCCGCGCGCTTGATACCGCAGGCCGATCAGCAGGTCATCTGCATCATGCGCGGCAAACCCGCCTACTTCCTTGAGCGCTTCGACGCGGTGCACGTTGTGACATCCGATGACGGCTGGTTGATCATAGGAAAACGCTGCCATCTGTGTGCAAGCATAATATTCATAGGTTTCTTCGGCGGCACCACGAGCAATAAAATTCGCCTTCTGGTTGTAATATGCCTGGGCAGCCTGCACGTAACCGACCGCAGGATCTTCAAAATAGCCAAGCACCGCTCTGAGAAAGGCCTTGACAGGCACATGATCCGGATCGAAGGCCGTAATAATTTCGTATCGTCCAAAGCCCATCTCAAATAACC
>CAZXHW010000034.1:0-17425 GCA_964639915.1 uncultured Heliomicrobium sp. | reverse complement strand
ATAGTTGCCGTGCTTTGATCGCTCCTGAAAGATTCCATCGCAGGTTTGGTATTGAGAAAGATTTTTTCTGCTGAAGTGAAATGCTCCTACCCTCTCGCATAAATCTTTGACTGGCTTTTCGTCTCCCTCGTCCAATACCCACGTATCGTGCGGGTAATCCATTTCCGCCAATGCTTTCAATGTCTGTTCAAGCATTTCCAGGGATTCTGCGCCTGGCACAATTGTCGTGACGACACCGACGCGCAATCCTGCTTTTGGAGCAATTGGCTGAGGCCGCTTCATAAACAGCAGGGTGAACCATCGCGCCTGACTGTTTGCTATTTTGACCAACACAAAGAAAGACAAAACTAAAAAAACGATGGGATAACTGAGCAAATCTCCAAAGGAGAACCAATATATAAGGAAATAGAGAATCGCTGCCAGGCTGAGGCAGGTTAATAAGGTAAAGATAGCGTAATCAGAGGAGGTAAATACCTTCTCCTTAATCATACAGACTCCGGATTAGTTTGCCGGACGACCAAGCCTCAAGAAGTTTCGGTGATTTATATTCGAGGAGTAAATCACCCAATGCTAAAAATGCTCAATGCGATCAACAACTCGCCAAGCAAGATTTGCCTTTGATCGCCAGTCTTTTCCGACACTACCCAAGCTAAAAGCGAGAATCATCTTTGGGGATTTGTAAAAGGATGAAGGCTAGCCGGCCCTCCCGACGCTTAAGTAATCGGTTGTACGAAATGGATGAGAGCAGTCTGCCAAAAAAAATCAAGAATTACTATGAGGATTTACCCTATCTTTAGTTTTGTTTTCGTGATTTAGAAATGATGCTGATGAGAATTTCAGCAAGTTATTCTTTGAGTGTGCAATTTTGTTCACAGTTATATCGGAGTCGTGACAGAGCTCGGTTTGGATGAACTCTGGTCCTTTGTCGGTGCCAATCGAGTCAGCATAATCTCTGGTATGCTTTCGAGCCTAAGTAAGTAAAAACGGCCATCTTCGGATGGCTATTTTTACTCGTCAGACACGAAATTTCCTGTCCCCAATTTCTCAGCTAAATTCACTTCTTTTTTCTTTCCATCCCAACCTGCCCCTACCCGAAAGGGGGTACGTTTACCCAGATTTAATTTGACCGAAACGAACCCATTCCCTAGACTGCCAACCTTCAACTACGGAAATTTGCCGCATTCACGTGGCCCTGCTCTTTAGACGCGCCACCCCAATTCGTCCAAGTCTAGGTAAACACCTGTCAATCATAGTTATGGGTTAACTTGCGCCTGCCGCAAGAAACCAAATCGCCGAGCCTGATTTAGACGGTCAATCCGCCGGATTACTCAATCCCAAACAGCAAATCAAAGCGCACAAGTTATCAAAACGAGAGGAACATCTATGCCTAAATCTGTTCTATCCGCAATTCGCTTACGGCCAATTACCCTGATGGTTACACTAGCCGTAATCTGCTTCGCAATTGGTACTTACGCACTGCGATCATCTTCCGCATTGACCAATGGAGGAAGTATTACAGCGCTTGGCGTACCGCTTGTGGAAAACTTTGACACGTTGGCTCAAACGGGGACCAATATTGTCTGGACGGACAATTCGACGATTCCTGGTTGGTATTCGACTCGTCCCACTTACAACTCTGGAACCGGGTCGTCAAATACGGGAGCCTTGTATAGCTTTGGCGTGGCCGGAACAAATCCGGTGACGGATCGAGCGCTGGGTTCAGTTGGGTCAGGAGGGACCGGCACCGTCTATCAGGCAGCCCGGCTAACCAACAGCACCGGGGCAACGATTACTTCGCTGGACATCAGCTACGTCGGCGAGCAGTGGCGAAATGGCGGGAACGTCAACGCGAACAGTTTGACGTTTCAGTATCAAGTTGCCAACGCAGGCACAATCACAGGCGCGAATGCTCCAACTACCGGATGGACTACTTTCTCAGCGCTGAATTTTACCAGCCCGATTACGGGAGCGACGGCAGCGACGCTGGACGGAAATGCGCCCGCGAACCGCGTGGCCATCTCAGCGACTTTGACGGTCACAGTAAACGCAGGACAGGAGATTTGGCTGCGATGGCAGGACCCGGACGATACGGGCAGCGACCATGGATTGGCGGTGGATGATTTCTCAGTCACAGCATCAGGCACTGTGGCTCCGACGCCTACGCCAACTCCGACGGCGACACCCACACCCACTCCAACCCCTACGCCGACTCCGACTCCGACACCAACACCCACGCCGACTCCGGTTGCGGCGGGAAGCGTTGTCATCAGTCAGGTGTATGGCGGCGGCGGCAACGCCGGTGCAACGCTGAAAAATGACTTCATCGAAATCATCAACCATAGTGGTGAAGCAATTAGCCTGAGCGGCTGGTCCGTGCAATACGCTTCGGCGGCGCTGGCAAACTGGCAAGTCACTCCGCTGACCGGCGTTACGCTTCAGCCGGGACAATATTATTTGATTCAGGAAGCCGCCGGTGCAGCGGGTACAGTTGATCTGCCGACACCTGATGCTACGGGAACCATTGGCCTGGGCGGAACTACCGGCAAGATTGCGCTGGTCAGCAATACGGCTGCATTGACCGGCACTTGTCCCACCGATCCAGCGATCATTGATTTCGTCGGTTACGGTGGATCGAGTCCAAACTGCTTTGAAGGCGCAGGAGCAGCGCAGACGCTTTCGAACACAACCGCCGCGCTTAGGGGAAACGCTGGCTGTCTGGATACCAATAACAACGCGAACGATTTCGCCGCAGGAGCGCCGAATCCCCGGAACACTGCTTCGCCCATCAACAATTGCGCGATTCTTTCCGGCATCGGCTCCGCAAATCCAAGCACAGTTCAGCCCGGAGATTTGACTACGTTGACGGTCGAAGTTTCTCCGGCTCCGAATCCGCCAAGCACTGGCGTTTCGGTAGTGGCGGATCTTTCTTCGATTGGTGGCTCGCCCACGCAAGCGTTTACCGGAATCGGAAACACGTTCACGTTCGCTGCGACCGTGGCGATTGCGACGACATCAGGCTTGAAGTCGTTGCCCGTAACGATCACGGACGCGCAAGCTCGTTCCTTTGGCACCAACATTTTGCTTAGCGTTCAATCGCTTGCGCCCGCTAACCACATCACAATCAGTCAGGTGTATGGCGGCGGCGGGAATGCAGGCGCGACTTATACAAACGATTACGTTGAACTTTACAACCCAACGGCTGTCACGGTGACCATCACCGGCTGGTCGTTGCAGTATGGCGCAGCGACGGGAACCACCTGGACAAACAAACAGCCTCTCGGCGGTTTCATTGGGCCAGGCGAATATTATCTGGTCAGCCTGGGATCGGGCGGAGCGATTGGCGCGCCGCTTCCCGCCGCGAATATTTCCGGTGACATCAACATGTCAGGCACGGCTGGGAAGATCGCGCTGGTCAGCAATGGGGATTCGCTGATTGGAGGAGCTTGTCCGCTTGGGATTGATCCGGACGTCGTGGATTTTGTCGGCTATGGAGCCACTGCGAATTGTCAGGAAGGCCCCACGGACGCGCCTGCGCCTAGCAACACGACGGCGATCTTCAGAAAAGCCAATGGCCAGACCGATACGGATCAAAACGGGGCTGACTTCATTACGGGTGCGCCGACTCCGCGCCGCACAGCGCCGATTGTGGAGCTTGGGCCGTGGGTGGCAAACACCGAGCCGGTTTCGAATGGGTTTAATGTCCCTTACGACGCGACTTTCACAGTTGACTTCAGTGAGCCTGTGACGGTTGATGCTGGCTGGTATGACATTACGTGTACTTCAGGCCAGCACAACGACGCCACTGTGGCATCGTACAACGGTGGAAAGGGATACCACGTTACGCCGAACGTCAGCTTCCAATACGGCGAGCAATGCACCGTCACGATTTTCAAGGACAAGGTTCACGATCAAGACGTGGATGATGGCGCGCCTGATACGGACACACTGTTTCAGAACTACAGCATTTCTTTCACAGTGGTTGGCGCTGGGCAGTCCGCTCCGTATCCGCCAAGCGTCCATCTGGCGATGGGCAATCCATCCGGCGCGATGCTGGCGGACCCGAATAACTACTTGATGGAAAAGCCCACCTACACGCTTTCTTACAACCGGGACAAAGGCACGCCCAACTGGGTGAGCTGGCATTTGGATCAATCCTGGTTTGGCGCTTTGGTGCGCGTGGATACGTTCCGCGCTGACCCGCGTGTGCCGTCTGATTGGTATCGCGTGCAATCTACGGATTACTTTTCCAGCGGGTTTGATCGCGGCCACATGACGCCAAACGCCGATCGCGACAACGAAAATCGCATTCCCATCAATCAGGAAACCTATTTGATGACGAATATGATTCCGCAGGCTCCTGACAACAATCAGGGACCGTGGGCGAATTTCGAAAACTACCTGCGCAGCATTTTGACCGTAGGTGGGGAGCAAGAGATTTATGTTGTGTCCGGGCCATACGGACAGGGAGGCACGGGATCGAACGGTGGCACGACCAACACTCTTGCGGGCGGCCAGATCACGGTTCCATCATTTACGTGGAAGGTTGTGCTGGTATTGCCGAAAGGTGAGAACGATGTGTCACGCGCAAGTTGTTCAGCAAGAACAATCGCCATTCTGATGCCCAACGTTCAAGGCATACGGGAAACTCCGTGGGAAAATTTCATCACGACCGTGGATGCGGTTGAAGCCTTGACCGGGTACGATTTCTTTTCAAACCTGCCGGAAGCGGTGCAGAACTGCATCGAAGCGGGAACGAATGGAATCAATCCTCCGGGAACGGCCAACCAGTCCACGAATACGGTGGAAGATTCTGCGTTGACGATCACGTTGCATGCGGTGTTGCCGAACAACAATAGCCCTACGTTTACCATCGTGGGCGGTGGTCCGCTGCATGGAACGCTTGGAAGTATCAGCGCGCCGTCATGCTCGAACGGCGATTGCACCGCCACCGTAACGTACACACCGGGCCAGGATTACAACGGTAGTGACAGCTTTATCTTCAAGGTGAACGACGGAAACGCTGATTCAAACCAGGCAACTGTCACTATCACCATATCAGAAGTGAACGACGCGGCATCGGCGAACAATGACTCCGCCACGGTGGCGGAAGATGGAACGGTCAATCTCGCCGCTGCGGATTTAACCCTGAACGATAGTGCCGGACCCGCAAGCGAAAGCTCGCAAACGCTCACCGTCACCAGTGTGACGGCGACCGCCAACACACATGGCACAGTGACGCTCTTAAACGGAACGATTTCTTACTCGCCGGACCCGAATTACAACGGGCCTGCGAGTTTTGAATATCAGGTTTGTGACAATGGGAAGACGAACGGGCTGGATGCTCCGAGTTGTGCCACTGGTGTCGTGAACGTCACGGTGTCGGAGGTCAACGACAATCCGGTTGCCGTCAATGATGCGAAAGCAACAAACCAGGATACGAACCTGATTTTCCCGGTCACTGATCTGACGGCAAATGATGCCGCAGGTCCGGCGAATGAAGCTGGGCAGGCATTGATCGTAACCAGTGTTGCGGCAACCGCTAACACGCACGGAACCGTGACGCTCGTCAGCGGAGTGGTGACGTATACGCCTGCCGCTTTGTACAGTGGCCCTGCTTCGTTCACCTATCAGGTGTGCGACAACGGCACGACAAACGGCGCGGCTGATTTCAAATGCGCCAGCGCAACCGTCAACGTCACCGTCAATTTCGTTCCCGACACAGTGCCGCCGACAATTAGCTGTACCGCTGACATCGTGGTGGATTTCAATCCAGCGGTGAACGGCGCGGTGGTTGCGTACACAGCGCCCATTGGAACGGACAATCGTCCCGGCGCAACGACGATGCAGGTTGCCGGATTGGCCAGCGGAGCTACGTTCCCGCTCGGCACAACGATCAATACGTTCACCGTCACAGATGCTGGCGGAAACACCGCTTCGTGCAGCTTCAAAGTCACGGTGGCCCTGACTTCGCTGGTTGGACTGGATAGTGTGACGATCAGTGGCGCTGCGTATGCGGACAGCTACGATTCAAGCGGCAGTTATCCCGCGACCAAGAGCAGCCTGGCCAACGTCATTAGCAATGGTGCGATTACGATTAGCGGTAGCGGCAAGGTCTGGGGGAATGTCCGCTCCACTCGCGCTGGCGTAACCCTGTCTGGTGGAAGCGCCGTAACAGGGAACGCGACTGCCGGAACCACGGTAACAAAACCGCTGGGAACGACTGTGGGTGGGACAATTACCAATAATGCTCTGGCTCCGGTGATGACGTTGCCTGGGGTTCCGACCTGCGGCCCAGCGTACAGTTCGGCTGCCGGGATCAGCGGAACCTACTCCTATAACGCAGGCACAGGGAACCTGACGCTGAGCGGCATTAACAATGCAACGCTGGCAAATGGAACCTATTGCTTCAATAACCTGACGTTGACCAATAGCGGACAGCTCAAGGTCAACGGTCCTGTGGTCATCAGGCTGACAGGCACGTTGAGCATTGGCGGTGCCAGCATTCTAAACAACATGACTGGAATCCCGGGTAATCTGCAAATCTTGTCCAGTTACAGCGGAGCCAATGGCGTGACGATTAACAACGGCGCCAATAATCTAGTGGTGGTTTATGCCCCGCAGACTGCGGTAAGCATTTCAGGCGTCGCGCCGGTATTCGGAACGGTTGTCGGGAAAACCTTAACGATTGGGAATAGTGGAACTGTCCATTATGACACCCAGCTCAAATCTATCTGGCCTGGCCTCTGGGCTTTGATTCTTACTCCTTAAGAACGCTTGGCGTTCAAGTTGGGAGTTAGATCAGATTTCAATTGTGTGTATGAGAAATTCAACCACGCGGAGCACGGGGCACACGGGGAAAACAACTCTTTTTCCCCAACTCTTCCCCCGTGATCCCAGTGTTCCCCGTGGTTCAAGTCTGTATACGCATCTGCAAACCGATCTAGTGCAGCCAAGAATGCCCGCTTACCTGCGTATTCATAGCAGGTAAGCGGGCATTTCGGTTTCGCCAAATACGATAATTCAGAACTGCGGCATAGCAAACCGTATCGCCTCGCACAGTGTCGTCACTTCGGTTGGTTTCCCAATCGCATGATTTGCGCCGGCCTCAATCGCTTGTTCGTGGAAGTGCTCGCTAAATGCCGTTACGGCCAGGATGGGGATGTCGGCATAATCATGGTGCGCCCGGATGGCTTTAATCAGGTGCAGGCCGCCGAACACGGGCATTGCAATATCTGTAATCACAATGTCGGGGCGATTCTCCTCAATTTCCGTAATCGCTTCCAATCCATTTCGGACGGCTTTCACATGGCAGCCTTCTTTGGCCAGCAGGTAACAATACAGGCCGCGCATGTCGCCATCGTCCTCAACAAGTAAGACTTTTAATCCTTGCATACAAATATTCGCCAGGGATGTGAAGAATGATACGTTTATTGGAGGATCGAGGCGTTTAACGCGGCCATTGTAGGGGCAGGTAGGAGGTGGGGGCAAGCAGATGCTTGTTAATTTCAATGTCGGTAGAAATCAACCCATCAAATTACCTGACAGTGATCGTAACCATATTGCTTGCCAGGCCATTTCGCATCACCGTGAGAGTGTGCTTTCCCGAAGAGATTCCCGGTGGGAACAAGATGTTTAACTGATTCAAGCCGACGAACCCGGGTGATTGACCTGCATAAAGAACTGCCACCGCTTGACCATCCAGCATTGCCAGAGTGCTTTCCGCCACATTCGCTTCCAGATCAGTGGCGTCTTCCCCAAATCCAGTGCCGAAAACAGCGATAACGTTGGGCTGGCCACCGGCGCGCGTTGCGTTAAATGGCGCGCCTGCAAAAGTGAGCGCGTCCAACGCAGCGGCTGGCCCACTGCCGCTGGCGTCTACGGTGAAGATTGTTGGCGCGGCCACTTGGATGATGACTGCGCCGATAGTTGTCTGGCCGCCATTGCCGAACCTGATGAGTGCGGGGCCCGGCATTGTACCGGGCGGAATCTGGTAATTGATCTGCGTCGGCGAAACGAAGTAAAGCGGCGCCAAGCGTTCTATTCCCTTGCTATCCTGCACCGTAACTGAGCTACCCGCCAAAGAAGTCGGCAGCGGAGTGGCGGTTGCGATTTGTACTGTGGCTGCCAGCTTCAAACCGAAAGCCGAGACGATGGATCGAGGTGCGATGGCAGAAAATGTGTAGCTTGCAGCAGAAACCGTCTTGGGGCCGGTCAATGCCGCAGTCGCATCCACGACAAACAGCCCGCCGTCCCGGTCACTAATCAACACGCGATCAACCCCTAGAAACGGATAAACTCCCCAGCAACCGGCAAGAGCGGCAGAACTATTTCCCGAATACGTATCGTAGTTTCCGACAAAACGAGGTTGCCGAGGATTCGTGATGTCAACGACAACCAAACCAGCTTGATACCAGGAAACAAAAAGAAGATTTCCGACAATATACGGGTTGTGCGCAGTGGCAGCATCAATGCCCAGGAATTGAGCCGTAATGGATGAAAGCAAAACGGGCTGAGCGGGATTTGAAATGTCATACAACCGCACATCGCCATTTTCCAATACGTTCTCGCGTGCGCTGGCCAATAATTTGCCGTCATTGCTGGGGAAGCTGGAATGCGCAGCAGTTCCAGCATCAAAAGAACCGAGCCGTGGCGGTGCGGCAGTCAAAACATTCCGCACGTCGTAAATATCCATCTGCCCAAAAAATCCTGATGTGAAAAGCCGACCGTTGACGGCAATTGCTGAGTGGATAAAACGGGTTTCGGTTGTTTGAATGTCTCGCACAAAAACGGGGTTGCGCGGGTCGCGCACGTCAATGACTTTGACTTTGTTTGTGCGCGCGTCGGCTTCATAAAGAATCCCATTATCCAGCGCCAACTCGTGAACGTTTGGGTACCCGTTTTGATCTTCCGAAATTTGTTTCAGCAGCACCGGATTCGACGGGTTGCGAACGTCAACAACATGCACGCCGCCACGATTTTCGCTGGCAAAATAACCAATGCCATTTTTGACAATGACATCCTGAAAACGTCCGCCTTCTGCCGGATTGTAATAGCCCACCATTTTGGGCGCAGTTGGGTTCGAAATGTCTATGATCATCACGCCGCTGCCATTGTTCGAACCCAGGTACGCATAATTGCCCTCTCCCCAGATGTCTGCATAGCGACCGTTGCCTTCGAACGGATCGAGCTGACCAAGAAGCTTGAGTTGTGCGGCTTGGGCGTGGGAAGAAACTGATAAGAAACAAATCGTTAGCAGGCAAAACGCAAAGGTAATGGCATTGGATGTAGATAAGCGGCGCATTGAAAAATTCCCGGTTTTTTAAGGCATTGAACAAACATGCGAGGCTGAATTGGGGCAGTAACCTGAGCAGTGGAAACTATACGTCAGCCGCTTAAGGCAAGAAAGGAATTTCATATTAAACCGGACATCAAGCATCAGCTTCGTTACGGAAAAAAACGAAAGCCGCCAGAAAGTACTTTCTGGCGGCTTTCGTTTTGTTGGACAGGCTTCGGTCTGGGGACCATTCGCTGTCCAAGCGATTAGAACGTCAGCTTCAACAAGTAACGGATAACGCGTCCACCGCCGTCGCCAAACTGCGGTTGCAGGAATTGGCCTGCCGCTGTTGTGGTGACGTTGGCTGACGGTCCGGCCGTTGCCGGAGCAAACGGGCTGATGCTCAAGCTTCCGTATTGCGGATGGTTGAACGCATTGAAGAATTCTGTGCGGAATTGCAGGCTCGTCCGTTCGGTCAAACGAAACTGTTTCTGCACGGTGAAATCAAAATTGTTCACGCCGCGCGTGCGCTCTGTGTTGCGTCCGGCTGTTCCAGTGCGATTGCTGCCAGCGGCGACGGCAATGTACTGCGCCGTTTTCGGATCAATCGGAGCGTTGTTGGCATCCGGATTGACGTAACCAGTCGGGCTGGTTGCGTTTGGAACTGCGCGCACGCCTTTTTGGCCCAGCGGATTGAAATCCGGTCGGTCGTTGTTGCCGCCGAAGCCGTTGGAATCCGCACCATTGGTGACGGTGAAGGGAACTCCAGTTTCAAACGAAGTGATTCCGGAAATCTGCCAACCGCCGACAACTTGTCCAAGCACGCCTTTCTGGTCGCGCATAAACGGCAGGTCGTACACGTAGGTGAACACTGCACGATGTGTGCGATCGAACAGAGAAACTCCGCGTTCGTTGCGCTCGCCGCCCAAAATGTGCGGAATGATCGAAAGCGAACCGTTGCTCAATCCCGTCGAAGCAAAGATTTCACTGTTGTTATCAATCAGTTTCGCCCAAGTGTAGCCACCCGTCAGCGCCAGTCCGTTGCTGAATCGGCGAGACACAGACAACTGTCCGGCGTGATAAATGGAACTGCCGCTGTTTGATCGAATCGTGCGACCACCTTGCAGATTGTCCAGGCGACCGGAACGAGTGCCTGTGTAACCAGCAGGTGTAACCTGCAACGCCACAGGAACCAGAGGGTTACGGTCTTCATTCATGAAAAGCTTCGTGCCTTTTGATCCGACATACGAAGCGTCCACCATCAACTTGCCAGGCAGTTCGCGCTGAATTCCCAGCGACCAGCGTTGATAGTAGGGATTGACCAGATTGGGATCGGACAGCGTTTGGGCGTCGAACGGAGACAATGGACGTGCCACCGTCGGCAACGAGTTCGACAGATTCGCCAAACCGCGTGGATTGGCCGTTGTCACCGAAGAGATGGTTTGCGTCGCCACAACGTTTGGAGCCGAAGTCGCCGCATTCGACGCAATGTTGTTAAAGAACGAATCGTAGCCGATTTGGTAACCGCTACGGATGACGCTCTTTTTGTCGCCGAAAACGCGACCCAACACGCCGCTGGTGAACGACGGCGAATAGGCGATGCCAATCGTCGGCGCCCAATTGTTGTTGTCGCTGGCGACTTTGCTCGGCTGTGAATACGGGCCTTGCAAGGTGACAGGATCAACATTAAACAATCCGGTGAACGCTGCTGTGCGAACGGAGTTTGCCGGGTTACCGAAATTTTCGTAGCGAACGCCCAGAGTCAGCGTCAGCGCTTCGTTCACGCGCCAACGATCCTGGAAGAAATACGCTTGCCGGAACAGTTCCGGGTAATACCGCGGACTGCCGAAATCGCGGTTGGCGCTGCCCGTGCCCGGACCGGCTCCGCCAAAATCATCAATGTAATTCGCCAGACCAGTGAACCCACCGCCCGCGCTGTAAATTAATTGACCGCGTTCGATGATCGGCGCGAACTGGCGCGAACGCTGTTGCAGCAAATCGAAGCCGAAGCGGAAGGTATGATTGGATTTGATATACGTCATCGTGTCTTGAATGACGTAATTATTGGCGATACGGCCTTGCGGCAGATTGGTCTGGATGCCGAAATTCCAGCCGATGCCCTGAGCGTTGGTGACGCCCGCGATGGTAATGCTGGGCAAGGTCAAAGCAAGTTGACTGGTCGGATCCAGGGGAAATCCTAACGCGATGCGGTTGTATGACAAACGCAGTTCGTTGGTGATGCTTGGCGAAAAGACGTGCGTTTCGCTGAGCAGGATGTTCTGAAAACGGTTTGCCTGACTGGTAGTGAACCCAGGCAAGCCAAGGGTTGCTCCGCCAATTGGTGCATTCTGGTCGGCAAACAGGTAGCGTCCAGAAAACTGCGATTTGTCACTGATCTTGTGATCAATCCTGATCTGATATTGCGGTTCGACGTAACTTTGCGCGAACGCTGTCACAGCCTGACCGAATTCGACATCGGGGCGATTGTTGCCAAGCGCAATTTTGGTCAGATTGGCCACGCCAATCGCGCCATCGGTGACGGCCAGCAATTGGTCAACTCGCGCGTTTGCGCCCTGAGCAAATAACTGGCGCAACGTTGCGCGACCGGCAGTCGACGGAACCAGCACGCTGGTGACTGTGTTCGAAGCCTGTCGTTGATTTTGATACGCGCCGAAAAAGAAGGTGCGATCTTTGCCGTCGTACAATCCGGGAATTTTCACCGGGCCGCCGATGGTTCCGGAAAAATAATGCTCCGTTCCGTAAGGCGGATAGCCCCGTGCTTTCAGTCCCGGATCCAGCGATTGCGTGTTGGTCAGCGCATCGTCACGCGTTGAATCGTATTGCCAAGAAGCTGTTCCATGAAATTGATTCGTTCCGGCCTTTGTGATGGTGTTGACCACCGCTCCGCCTGCACGTCCGAATTCCGCGTCATAGTTCGATGTTTGAACGGAAACTTCCTGAACGGCGTCAGGATTTTTAATTTGGAACCCCTGGCCAGCGACTGAAATGTCGTTGTTTTCAGTTCCGTCAATCAAGAAGTTGTTCGAGCGTCCGCGCCCGCCGTTGACCGAAAAGGTTCCGACTCCAAACCCGAAGCGATTGGTTGAAACGCCTGGCAAGGTCAGTGCCAACGCAACAGGATTTCGCGTGGCGATGGGCAATTCGGTGATGCGCGTTGCGTCAATGTTACCGCCACGAACCGGCGCTTCTGTTTGAATCAACGCGCCTGATTCGGAAGTTACGTCAACCGAAACTTCCTGCGTGCCCGGAGAAAGCTGCGCGTCAATGGTCGAAGTCAGATTGGCGCTAACGGCGACATTTGATTTCGTGACTCCACCGAAACCTGACGCTGTAACTTTGATTGTGTAATTTCCAAGGTCAACGGCTTCGAAGCGATAAACGCCTTCGCTGTTGGCCACAGTTGAACGGCTGACGGTTGTCGCCGTATTGGTCAGGACAACGTTTGCTCCTGAAATCACCGCTCCAGTTTGATCGGTGACTGTGCCACTGACAGTTCCGCGACTTGTTTGCGCGAATGCTGCCACCGACAAACATAGCAGCACAAACGAACAAAGCACTGCTTTGATTTTCATTTTTTCCCTCCTGCAAATTTCTCACTGAGAAAACTTAAAGTTATAGGTTCCACTTGGATACTCATCCAAAGTGATTGAGTAAAAACACAGTGAGTCAAAGCGCAATGCCCGTTCCACTTCATCAGAAGCGTGATAAAAGACCTGATTTCATTGATTGAAATGCGTGAAGGTAAAAAAGGTAACTATTTGGTTTCAGAAATTCGGATTTAGTCTGAATTCTCGGATTTAGCTTGTGGCGAGTTTTTGGAAGCGCGTTAAATGTATTGGTAGGTGCTGGCGTTCAGATCATTTATTACAGGAAGCGGCTACATTTGAGGCGATGACGGTCCGGCAAGTTATCAAGCTTGCCGGATTCGCGAGTGTATTTTGTTGTCAGTTCTTTTTTCCACCCGTCATCATTAATCCCAGGTCTTGCTGTTCTACTTTTTGCGGATCAACTTCGCCGACAATCCGACCTTGATACATCACCAGCATGCGGTCGGATAGGGAAGTGACTTCTTCCAGTTCCGCAGAAACCAGCAAGATGGCTGCGCCGGAATCGCGCAACTCGACCAATTTGCGGTGAATGAATTCGATGGCGCCAATGTCTACGCCACGCGTCGGCTGGGACACCAACAACAGTTTGGGATGCAGGTCGAATTCACGCCCAATAATCAGTTTCTGCTGGTTGCCGCCGGACAATGCGCGCGCATGTAACGCGGCATTCGGCGGTCGCACATCGAAATCGCGGATCAACCGGTTGCATTTGTCTGTGATCGCTTGTTCATCCAGCAAACCCGCAAACGTCACGGGAGGTTTGCGATATTGTGTGCCAAGCAGGCTGTTGTCGGCCAGGCTGAATTCCAGCAGCAAGCCTCGATGATGGCGATCTTCAGGAATATGCGCGATCCCCAGTTCTTTCAATTGCCGCGCGGAAAGTTTTGTGATGTCACGGCCATTCAATTCAAAACTGCCGCCGCTGGCGCGAAGCAATCCCGCCAGCACTTCAATCAATTCCGTCTGGCCGTTTCCTTCGACGCCAGCAATGCCCAGGATTTCTCCTGCGCGAACGTCGAACGAAACTCCATTGAGCTTTGAACCGGCAGAAAGATTTTTGACGCTCAGCACTGCGGCTTTTGGATGGGCTTCAGGCTTTTCAACTCTGAGCAGCACTTCGCGTCCAACCATCATTCGTGCCAGATCAGAAGCGCTGGTGTTGGCCGTCGGAGTTTCGCCAACCACTTGCCCATCACGCATAACAGTAACGTTGTCCGACAATGACAACACCTCGTTCAGATTGTGGGTGATGATGATGATAGTTTTGCATTGATCGCGCATCGAACGCAGAATCTTGAAAAACTCTTCGACCTCTTGCGGCGTCAGCACAGCCGTTGGTTCATCCAGAATCAAAATCCGAGCGCCACGATAGAGCGCCTTCAGAACTTCGACGCGCTGTTGCTGGCCGACGGAAAGTTGTTGGACAAGTTTGCGCGGATCAATATCGAAGCCGAAATCGCGGGACAGTTGACTGATTTTTTCCTCGGCTTGTTTGAAGTCAATTTTGGCGGCATTGCCCGGCTCGGCTCCGAGAACGATGTTTTCCGCCACGGTCATCGGCGGAATGAGCATGAAATGCTGATGCACCATTCCCAGGCCCAAACTGATGGCGTCGTGCGGATTGCGGATATCGCGCTGCTGGCCATCCACCCAGATTTCTCCTTCGTCGGCGGTGTAAAAGCCGTACAGGATTTTCATGATGGTGGATTTACCCGCGCCGTTTTCGCCGACGATGGCGTGGATTGTATTTGACGGAATTGAGAGGTTAATGCCTTTGTTGGCTGTCACCGCGCCAAAGCGTTTGGTGATGCCGCGCATTTCGATGATGTTTGCTAAGTTCATACGATAAATTTCAATAGTAATTTCGCGAATTTGATAGCCAGGCTTAGCGATGAAGCACCTAATTCGGTGGCTGATTTATCTGCCAACGATATAAAGTCGGATCACTGTAATGTTCAACAGATGAATGATTTTTGACTGCGATTGGAATGGAACGGGTGAGCGTCGCGATTGCCCACCAAAACTCCATCGGTAATTTTGACAATACCCAGACCGTTCGCAAGTAAGCATAAGAGGCCATTACGCCCCACCAAGTGATTCTCATCAGCTTTTGGTGGTTAGAGGCAGTTTTATGTGACGATGCTGTGATGGTGGAGCCGCTGGTAATAAGAGGGACTAAATTTGAAGGAGGAATAAATCCCCAAGAACTGGTTATAAAGGTTTCCCAGGAATATGAGCCAATCGGTTCTTCTTCTTTCACATGGCAATAAAATAACGGAGGCGGTAAGTGTGGGAACAAATCTGCATTGTGAACATACCGAGTAGTTACTTGCACTAAGAATTTCTGCTTTTTTATCGGGTCTGCATATTTGGTGGAGTAACACTTCCTAAATCCCCACAATCCAACTCTTGGTGATCCATAGGTTCGTACTTCTCTTATTGGCCAAATATCACTCAGATCAATAGCGGCCAAGGTTGCCAGCGCACCTCCTAGAGAATGTCCTGCAAGAACGAGTTGCCAGCCATCCTCATAATGGCTCTTTATCCACTCTTTGATTTCATCTTGGACCGTCTCCCAAGCGCGCTGGAATCCTCGATGACGCTTAGGGCTACCTGCTGGCCAGATATCCATGTCCGTCAGCCAGTTTTTTAGCGAGGTCGGTTCTGTACCACGGAAGACCAAGTAGATAATGTTATTAAGTATGTATCCAATGACAATTGTATCTGTTGGTTTATCTTCGAATACTTTTATTTTGTCCTCCGTTATACCGTCTTCTTCTAAAGCTCTGGTTATGTTCATTGGCAGCCAATAAACCTGTGCAACCCGGTAGCAAAGCTTAGATGCCTCCATAGATCGAATAACTTCCATCTCGGCGGCATTTCTCACTTCTTCCTGATCCGCCCCTTGCTTTCTTTGGCGTTCTTTTTGGCGAGCTTCTTGTTCCTTCACGACATCGGAAGCCAGTTTGATTTTCACGAGGTTCTCCTTTACGAAAACTATCCCAAACCACTGGCTAACAACTTACTTCGCCATCGCGTCAGTCACCTTGATCTTGCCGGCAATGATGTCTTTTTTGGCTTGTTCGACTTTATCAATAACCTCTTGCGGAATCAGGGCTTTGTTGTATTCATCCAGCGCGTAATCCACTCCTTTGTTTTCCAGGCCGTACACATGAACGCCGCCTTTGAACTTGCCTTCGGTTTCGTCTTTGATGACATCGTACACGGCGTTATCAATTCGCTTCATCATGCTGGTCAGAATGAATCCGGGTTTAACCCAGTTCTGGTTGGAATCTACGCCGATGGCGAATTTCTTGTAGCTTTCCGCCGCGTCAAACACGCCAAGACCCGAATTGCCCGCCGCTTGAAAAATGATGTCTGCGCCTTGTTCGTACTGGGAATTCGCAAGTTCTCGGCCTTTGCCGGGATTGTTCCAAGCCCCATCGGTAATACCGACATAGTTTTTCAGCACGACAATGTTCGGATTGACGTATTTCGCGCCTTCTTCGTAACCGGTTTGGAAGCGGTGAATCAGCGGAATGTCCATTCCCCCGACAAAGCCAATCTTGCCGGTTTTGTTGGTATAGGCGGCAATCATCCCGACCAGAAACGACCCTTCGTGCTCTTTGAAAATCAGGCTGGCGACGTTTTGCGATTCGGCTACGGAATCAATCAGAACGAAATGCAGGTTGGGATAATTCTTGGCGACTTCAGTCAGAATGGGGCCTTGCGCAAAGCCAACGCCGATAATCAGGTTGTAACCGTATTGAGCGAAGGCTCGCTGGGCAGGTTCAATCGAAGTCGGATCTCCCGGTTCGACATCGCGATAAACCAGCGGAAGATTGTCTTTCACAGCTCGCAACGCTCCCACATAAGCCGCCGCGTTGAAAGACCGGTCGTCTTTGCCGCCGATGTCGTAAATGATTCCGACCTTGGATTTGGTTCCAGAGTCAGCGGAAACGTCGCGCATTGTGCAACCGGCAACCAGCAAACAAGCTGATCCGAAGAAAGCGAGCAGAAGATGTTTGGTCATAAGTGGAATCCTTTTGCTGGAAAAGTCGCGCGCATTGTCAGCGAATCCATGCTTGCGCGCAAATCGGAGCGTTCAATCTTTTTCGTTGGTGTACCACGCTTCGTGCAGCGAATAATTATGGCACCACAAACAAGCCGTCCAGCGCCAATGATGACCACAGCCTGGACATTGGCCGCGTGTGTCGAACGTGTTCCAATGCGTTCCACAGCCTATGAAATATTCCGGCGGACCGCTGCTGCCACAAACCCATCGACTGGACGAATCCGGTTGCCATTTGCATAGCGGACAACGAATGCGACTGAAATTGGAATCGTCATCCTCTTGCTGAATGATCGTTTCAATGTTGCCTGGCGGTGTCTGATCCTTCCGGAAAAGCGTGAACAGAAATGCCAAGCTGAGAACGCGTCGAATGGTTTTTCGTTTGTCGAGCATTATCTTTTGGCTCAATATGCGAATCGAGGAGCTAATTCAGTAGCAAAGCGAGAAGTG
>CAZXHW010000033.1:0-19110 GCA_964639915.1 uncultured Heliomicrobium sp. | reverse complement strand
AGCTGAGTTTGCTCCGTTGCCGCATTGCCTAATGAGTTGACGATCCTGACAGTTGCCAGTCCCGGCTCAACTCACAAAGGAACATGATAATTGACTTGGCTGGGAGAAACAAAGAACAGCGGCGCAAGCGATTCTCTTCCTGCCGCATCCGTGATCATTACCGTTGTTCCGGCTAGCGAAGTTGGCAAAGGCAATGTGTTGGCAATTTCCGTTGCCGTTGCCAGATTATTGCCAAATGCCGTCACAATGGATTCACCGGCCAAGCCAACTCGGTCGTAATCTGCGGCGGAAACACTTGTCACAGAATTGCCACAAACGGGCGGCGGGATTTCTTTGACCAGCCGCGATCCCCACGGACACCACTGATTGCCGGGAAGAAAGTGTCCGCCCGCTTCCTCCAGAAAACTTTCCGTGTAGGCAATGCTGGCGTCACAGACTTCAATCGCCGAAGCGAAAAAATCTATGGTTTGCGGATCCAAGTGATAACTCCACGGCGGGTTGTAACAAGCCGCTTCTTTGATGATCTTTCCGGCGACATGCGGCATAGATTGGTCTTTACCGCTAATAATGTCGCGCGCTTTTTGAATTTTGACCGGATCGGTCAGTTTAATGGTGAAGGTTTCCTTGCGCGGTTGAATGTCTATCAAAAAGTACGCTTCGTCAGCGACAGCATTGGACCGCGAAGTGGGATTCAATTGTGATGAGAGCACCTCTTTGCCTGACGATGGCGCAATTGCGCCCAAGAGCATCGCCAGGCAAAACATAAACAGAGCAATGGTTCGAATCTGTATTTTGAGTCTATTCATAATGTACTTCTCCTGATTCGTCATCGAAGCGAAAGCGATGGTCAGACTCTCACTGACTACTGGGGAATGCTTATCCTTGCCTCGAATGCTTTAGCTTCACCGCTTTATTTTCGTGACCTGTAAACCCATCAGTGCGGCTTCCGATGTTGGCAGAGGATTCCAGGCTGCTCTGTTGTCCCTTTCTGAAGCGCAGTTTCAAGCTATCTCTTCGATATTTTTTCATCAAGATCCAACGCTATTTATCCTTGACGTAAAAATTTGATGGTCAGGCCACGATGCGATTAGTTCCCTGTGTTCGGCGAATTCCGACGAAAAATCCGTTTCCATCAATCCCGCCAACA
The DNA here is from genome assembly GCA_964639915.1 of uncultured Heliomicrobium sp. GTDB lineage: Bacteria > Acidobacteriota > Blastocatellia > RBC074 > RBC074 > RBC074. The sequence continues at coordinate 17,963 of CAZXHW010000033.1, read as the reverse complement.
ATGAACGCTGACGGCAACCACCAGAAACAATTGCTCGGTGAACAGCCCAACAAATCTTATGCAGGACGCTCGTATGCTTCGCCGGATGGGCGTTATGTTTTGTTCGCATCCGATGTCAACGGAACTCGGCACATCTGGCGCATGAACCTGAATGGCAGCAATCCGGTTCAGCTTACGAATGGCGATGGCGAAGACACACCGCATTGTTCTCAGGATTGTCATTGGGTGGTGTACACAAAGCTGGAGCGGAAAGGCGCTGGCCGGCCCAACATCTGGCGAATTTCAATTGACGGAGGAGAAGCGAAACAATTGACCGAGGAGTTCACGGCTTATCCGGCGGTTTCGCCGGATGGAAAGTTGATTGCTTGCGTGCATTCAGCGCCGAACGAACCCGGGAGGCTTGCCATTTATCCATTTGAAGGCGGAAAACCGATCAAAATCTTCCCGCGCCCCATTGATGGCACGCGGCTTATTCGCTGGACATCCGATGGAAGATTTTTGACCTACGATGAAAACCCCATCGGCCCCGCCAAGTTGTGGCTTCAGACGGTAGAAGGCGGTGAACCAAAATTGCTGAGCGAATTCGTTTCGGACCGCATTTTCGGTTTCGACTGGTCACCCGATGGAAACCGGTTGGCTATAGTGCGCGGCCTATGGTCAGCAAACATCGTTCTTATCAAAGATTTCCAGTAAGCAGCCGCGCAAAAATTTACGGTAGTTTCATTTTCCAATTTCTATTTTTAATTTGTCAGTTGTCATTGGTTGCGCATCCACGGCAGCAATGAAAAATGACATATAGAGAATGGAAAATGAAAAAAGCGAATGCACCGAGGAACGTTTGCTCCCCGGCCTAACACTTTCTTTTAGGGACCAACCATCATCACGCCTTGCCCGTCGCTGAAAATTCCGGCAATGCAACCAGTCATCAGCGTCGCCAGCGTTGCCGCCAGCAAAGCGCGAAATCCAAGTGCAGCCAGATCGTCTCTGCGTGATGGCGCCAGCGCTGCCGTTCCACCAACAAAGATCGCAATCGAAGCCACGTGCGTAAAACCGCACAACGCATACGTCAAAATCACGACCGTGCGCGGGTCGGCCAATTGACCACTAGCGACCATCTGCGCCAAGTCTTGATACGAAACCACTTCGGTCAGCAGTACGCGTTCGCCAAGTAAGCGGCCTGCCTCGGCAATGTCGGCGCGTGCGACGCCCAATAATGCCGCCAACGGATAAAACACCCAGCCCAGAATTTTGACGATGGAAAGCGGTTCTGAAAGTCCCAGCCAGCGGCTTGGCAGCCCAATGAATTTGTCCAGCAGCGCAACCATTCCCAAGCCCGCGACCAGCAACGCGGCAATGCCAGCAGCCAACTTCATGCCATCCATGGAACCTTCGATGATGGCGCTCATTAAATTGCGAGCGTGTGACGCCTCTTCTTCTTTGGGAATGCTGGTGGCGGTTTCGGGGATTTCCGTTTCAGGCAGCAGTAGCTTGGCCATGACGATTGCCGCCGGAATGGCAATGATTGAAGCCGACATCAAATGCCCGGCGATCTGCGGAAATTTGTCGCCAAGCATAATCACGTACAGCCCCAACGTCGTCGAAGCCGCCGTTCCCATTCCCGTAGCCAACACCGTCAGCAATTCCGACCGCGTCATTTTTTCCAGGTAAGGTCTGACGACCAACGCCGATTCGACACCGACAAAGATGTTGGCTGCACTGGAAAGCGATTCTGCACCGCTGACTCCCATCGTGCGATGAAACAGCTTGGCAAATAGCCGCACGATGAATTGCAAAATCCCGAAATGGTAAAGCGCCGCCGCAAACGCCGAAAAGAAAATGGCAATCGGCAACGCCTGAAACGCCAGAATAAAGCCCAGCGGTTTTCCGTCTTGAGTCTTACCCGTGGAAAGCGGCCCCAGCAAGAAATCCGACCCGGCTTTTGACGCGTCCAGTAACGCCATGACGCCGTCGTTCAGCCATAAAAATGCCTGCCTGGACCCTGGCAATCGAAACACCAACGCGCCGATCAACAGTTGCAAGCCCATTCCCCAGGCGATGGTTCGCCAATTCACTTTGCGACGGTTGGCAGAAAACAACCAGGCGATGGCGGCGAAAACAAAGAACCCCGCCAGCGAGATCAGATGATTCATCAGGTGTCCTCACTGAATTGTTATTGAGTTGTTTCGGATGATTTCTTGCCTGTTGCAGTCCGTTATGGGAAGCTACGGCTTACCTTATCGCTGCAATACTAAACCACAATCGAGAGGCAAAAAGCGCCGTGATTCTAAAAGTCTTCGCCGATAAAAGCCAACTTGGCCAAGCCGCCGCCGCACAAGCCGCATCCGCCATCAATCAAGCCATTGCCGAACGCCGGCAAGCGCGCATCATTGCTGCGACTGGCATGTCGCAATTTGAATTTTTGCAGGCATTGATTGCAACACCGGGCATTGATTGGTCAAAAGTCGAAATGTTTCATCTGGATGAATACGTCAATCTTTCGATCACGCACCCAGCCAGCTTCCGCAAATACTTGCTGGAACGATTCATTGAGCCTGCCGGGTTGACCAACTTTCATTTGCTGAATGGTGAGCGAGACCCGAAAGAAGTTTGCCAGATTATTGGCGGCATGATTTCCGAAGCGCCAATTGACATCGCCTTTGTCGGCATTGGCGAAAACGGCCACCTGGCATTCAACGATCCGCCTGCGGATTTCGACACCGAAGCCCCCTACATCGTTGTCAACCTGGATGAAGCCTGCCGACGGCAGCAAGTCGGCGAAGGCTGGTTTGCCGATCTGGACGAAGTTCCAAAGCAGGCAATTTCGATGTCTGTTCGCCAAATCCTGAAAGCTGAAGAAATTATCTGCATCGCCCCCGACGCCCGCAAAGCCGAAGCGATTCGCAATTGTTTCGAGCGCGAAGTTTCGCCGATGTATCCGGCGTCGGCGCTTCGCACACATTTGAACACGACGATTTACCTGGACGCCGCAAGCAGTTCGCTGCTGACCAAACCCACAACTGGAAACTAACCATGAAAACCTTCGCCCGATTGTTTGCCTTCGCAATTTCGTTGTTTGTCGTTGGTTCAGCTTTCACCATCAATCAGCAACAAGCCGCGATTCAGCAGACGATCAAAGTCGGCATTATCGGCACGGACACTTCGCACGTTCCGGCGTTCACCAAACTGCTGAACGATCCAAAAGAGCCAGGCTACATTCCGGGCGCTCGTGTTGTTGCGGCGTTCAAAGGCGGCAGCGCGGATGTTGAATCCAGCCACACGCGCGTTGAACGCTTCGCCACAGAAATTCACGATAAATACGGTGTTGAGATTGTCCCTTCCATCGAAGAATTGCTGACCAAAGTGGATGCCGTGTTGCTGGAAAGCGTGGATGGCCGTCCGCATCTGGCGCAGGTTCGCCCGGTGCTAAAAGCCAAAAAACGAGTCTTCATTGATAAACCGTTTGCGGCCAGTTACGCCGATGCGAAGGAAATTGTCCGGTTGTCGCGCGAAAGCAATACTCCGTTTTTCAGTTCTTCCAGTTTGCGGTATGCGGCCGACATTGTTGCGCTGAAAAACAAAGCGGAGCTTGGTGGCATCGTCGGCGCAATGTCGTTCGGTCCTTCGCCAACCGAAGCACATCATCCGGATTTGTTCTGGTACGGCATTCACGGCGTCGAAACTTTGTTTACGTTGATGGGCGCGGGCTGCGAATCTGTTGCGCGAACCAATACCGCCGGAACCGATGTTGTCACCGGCAAATGGAAAGATGGCCGCATCGGCACGTTTCGCGGCATCCGTGATGGCAAACAGGATTACGGCGCTTTCGCGTTTGGAATGAAAGCCAACGCCGGAACTACGCCGCCGATGAAAGTGGATTACCGTGATCTGCTAGTCGAAATCATGAAATTTTTCCAGACCGGCGTGGCCCCGATTCAGCCTGAAGAAACGCTGGAAATCATGGCGTTTATGGAAGCTGCCGATTTGAGCAAAGCACGCGGCGGCGCGCCTGTGATGCTGAGCGAAGTTCAAAACCGTAAGTAAAGATTCAAGAACAACTTTTTCTCCCACGAAGCCACACGAAGTATCACGAAGAAAGACACCTTTTGTTCATTCCTTCGTGTCTCCTTCGTGTGGCTTCGTGGGAGAAGTTTTTTGAAACTATCGCCGTTTCCATGCAAACCACTTCTTGAAAATCCGGCTGACCGTTGGCGACAGCCGCGTGCGGTTGTAAACATCGCCAACGCGGCGCAGTACTTCGGCTTGCGTTGGGTAAGGATGAATCGTTGTGGAAAGCGCGCCGAGCTTCAGCCCATGCGTGATGGCCAGCGTCAATTCGCTGATCATTTCTCCGGCATGCCGAGCGACAATGGTTCCGCCCAAAATCTTTCCCGACTTTCGGTCGTAATGCACGCGCGCAAACCCGTTGGTTTCCCCGTCCAAAATCGCCCGGTCGTTGTCGTTGAACTCTTCGGTGATTGTCGCAACGTCGAACCCAGCCGCGCCTGCATCCGCTTCATAAAATCCCACGTGAGCAACTTCCGGATCGGTGTACGTCACCCAGGGCATCACCAATTGGCTGGCTCTTGCCCGACCAAAGAACAGCGCATTTCGCAGCACCGTTCTGGCCGTCGCGTCTGCTGCGTGCGTGAATTTGAAGCGCGAACAAACATCGCCAGCCGCGTAAATCTTCGAATTCGTCGTTCGCAGAAAATCGTCTACCTTGACGCCTTCTTTTGAGTATTCGACACCCGCCGCTTCCAGATTCAATCCTTCGACATTCGGCACCCGGCCAGCGGCTGACAAAATCAAATCACAAATGGCTTCGTGCTGAGCTCCGGCTTTCTGATAAACGACCACTTTCTCTGTACCGCGAACTTCGGCGCGAACGATCTTCACCTGGTTTTCGATTCGCATTCCTTCGGTAATCAATTGGCGATGAATCAACTCAGCGGCGTCGCGGTCTTCGCGCGGCAAGATGTGTTCAACGTCATTAAGCACGGTCACCGCGCTCCCGAATCGCTGAAACGCCTGCGCCAGTTCGCAGCCAATCGGCCCGCCGCCAATGACAACCATGCGGCGCGGCAGTTTGGTAATCGTGAAGATGGTTTCGTTGCTATAACAACCCGCTTCCTTTAATCCTGGAATTGGCAGATCGGCGGGCCGGCCTCCGGTTGCAATCACGGCTCGATCAAATTCCAATCGCCGCCCGTCAACTTCGATTTCCGTTGGGCTGACAAAGCGCGCATCACCAAGGAAAACTTCGACGTTGTATTTTTCCTTCATGCGTATGGCGGCATCGTTGAAGCTGATTTGCGAACGAAGTTTGCGCATTCGCTCCATCGCAGCAGTAAAATCAATTTGCGGTTCGCCGGAAAGCTCAACGCCGAATTCGCGCGCCAGTCGCAAATCGTAAACCGCGCGCGCTGCACGTAGAACGGCTTTCGACGGCACGCAGCCTGTCACCAGACAATCTCCACCCATCAACGCGCGTTCGATGATGGCGGCTTTTGCCCCCAGTCCACCTGCGCCGCCCGCGCTGACCAACCCGGCAGCGCCCGCACCAATCGCCACCAGGTTATATTTTCCGTTTGGAGTTGGATTGATGTGATTCGGTGGATGACAGTTTTCGATCATCAACCGGTCGTGAGGATTACCCGCTAAAGTGACATGGCTGATCGCGTCATCCTCAATCAGAGTTTTCATCGTGTTGAATCCTGTAAATCCTGTCCCAAAGTTCCGCGCTCCGGTAAGGCTTCGATGCTTTCCTGCTCAGCTTGCGCCAGAGCTTTTCTGGCGGTTCGCGTCACCAATATGACAACGGCAACTGTCGCCAGCAATCCGACAATTCTGAGTACAAGCTCCCAGGTCCCCACACCGCCTGAACCGGCTCTTAAAGCGTCGCGCGCTGTCGCGCCAATGTACACATACAGAAACGTTCCTGGCAGCATCCCAATCAAATTCGCCATCACGTAAGAACTGGTCCGCACTGTAGTCAGCCCCAACAGGTAATTCAGCAGCGTAAACGGAAACGCCGGGCTAAGCCGAACCAGCAGAACCATTTTGAAGCCTTCGCGGCCAATGGCCCGATCAAGCACTGCAAATTTCGGATTGGCTGCTGCCCACAACAGCACACGTTCACGCAGAAAAGTTCGCGCCAGCAGAAACGCGCATAACGCGCCCAGGTTCGCTCCGATAAGCACTACGATCAGGGCTTTCCAAAAGCTGAAGATACCCGCCGCTCCAGCCGTCACCAGACTGCCCGGAATCAACAGCAAAGTCGTTGTGACATACAGCAGCACATAGCCAACCGGAGCAAACGCGCCTAACTCTTTGATCCAGTTCTGCAGTTCAGTCAGCCAAATGCCGACAGGCAAAGAGCGCAGCAGGATTCCGAGTGCGACAACCAACAATACCACCAGCCATAGCTTCTTACTTTTCATGGCTTCACCTTTCAGCCAGATTTACCAATGCCGCGCCAAGAATGCGTTTTTGCCTTCGTTCCTGAACAAAGGCCACTGCTTTCAAATTTCCGCGTTTCCAATCCTTGCCGAGCATAACTGTCGTTTCTGTCTCGAACGGTTTGGTCGAATTGGCGACGCTTCCCAGCGAACGCAACTCACGAACGACTGCCGTGTGGTTTAACTTCCGCCCGGTATTTTCTCCACGCACAACCTGGGAAGAAATGTTGGTTTCAGTGATGGCCAATAAGACTTCGGCAATGTCATCAGTGCTGAGCTTCGGCAGTTTCGCTACGCTGACCTTCAATTTGACTGTCGAAGCAGTCTCCGCTGGCGCAGAATCAATCGTCACTTCAGCTTTGGGAATTTTGGCCAGCCGGGCAATTGCCGTCCGGGCTTTTTCGGAATTGCTGCCAATGAATTCGGCTTGGCCATCTACAACCATTTGCGGGGTGTAAACGCCGTCGTTGCTGAACACGCTTGCATAGGCTCCTTGGCGCGCGCTGAACGCTTCCGACGAAAACGGATCAGACCACCCGATGTAATTCCAGTAATCCACGTGCTCGCTCAGCGCGATGATTTCTGCCCCGGCAACCGGTTGCGTATTTTCCAGTTCCGCCAAAACTTTATCGGCGGGCGGGCAACTGGAACAACCTTCCGAAGTGAACAGCTCAACAATGACTGGCGAGCGTTTGCCTTCAACAGAAGGCACCTCAACTTCCAAAACCTCCGCTTCCGCGTTTGCAAGGGAAGACGCTGACGACCAGTGAATTGAACTCTGAAACAATTTCGCTCCAGCCAGCAAGGCAATCAGCAGAAACAACCCCGCAGCAATCGCAATTCTCATGTACGGACTCCCTGTTGATGTAGGTTGAAACATGTCGGGCAGGTTACGCAGTCATTCGTTTGACGTCTGTATGACAACACTCAATGTTGCCTCCGCCGCCTTGGATAACGCAGCAGGAGCTATAAATATTCCCGATCTTCATAACACCAGCCCCATTCTTCACCGGGTACCAAAGATTTGATCAGCGGATGAGCCATCCGTTGATGGTGTGCAGTGGCGTGTTTATTTTTTGACGAATCGCAACAGCCGACGTGACCGCAGGTCAGGCACAATCGCAAATGCACCCAGGTGTCACCCGAAACCAGGCATTCTTCGCAGCCGCGCGCGCCGGGCACCACCGGACGGATTTGATCCAGATGGGAACAGACACTTTCTGAAACGGTTGGAGTGAACGTAACGGTCGTTTCCGTATCCACCGTAAAACTGACGTTTTGTGGTTCCGGCAGGGAATTCGCCTCGCTGGATCGTTCTTTCCTCACCGGCAGGGAGCATTGCTTCATCTTGTCCAAATGAACCTGGCAAACCACGGGCGGTGTTTCGCCTTCTTTCGGTTGCTGCAACAAAGCGGCGTAACCGGCGCTGCGAATGGCTTTTTCGTTGGCTTCAATCTGTTCCGTCGGGATTTCGTACTGCTCCATCACTTCCGTGAAGATGCGGGTGATGCTTTCCATCTCTTCGGCAATCGCGCTGTCCACACCGGCTTCGATCAGCGGACGCGCATCGCTGATGTAACGTGTTCGAACCACGATCCGCATTTCCGGATTTAGCGTTTTGGCGACCGCCACAACGCGATGCGTCATCGCTGGGTCGTCATCGGCGATCACCATCATCCGAGCGCGTTCAATTCCGGCGTGCTCCAGAATGTTCTGCTTGCTGTAATCGCCGCGCAGGACGGTCAGGCCCATTGCTTCGGCTTCATTCGCTCCACCGGGACTAAGCGTCGTGATGATGTAAGGAATGCCTGACCCGCTCAGCACGTGAACCAATCTGCGTGCGGCCTGCCCGTAACCCGCCACAATCACGTGATCGCTAAGCGTTGAAAGCTGCTCTGGCAACGGTGTAGCTTCCATTCCGGCGATGGCTCTGGCCGTGGTTTTCTTTTGAATCTTGCCCGCTAACCGCGAACCGATCTGCATCAGAAACGGTGTCAGCACCATCAGCACCACTGTCCCCGCGATAAACGCCTGGGAACCGGGAGCGTCCATCCCCGCTGGCGTCAAACCGACTTCACGCCCGGCGCGTTCCAGCACGAAGGAAAACTCGCCAATTTGCGCCAGCATCAGCGCTGAAGCCGCCGTCACCGGCAATTTGTAGCCAAGCGCTCGCACGCTCAAACCTGTTGTTATGATCTTGATCAACAACGTCGCCGCAATGACTGCCAACGCCAACGGCAGATTCATTACCAGAAAGCGCAAATCCAGCAGAATGCCAACGGAAACAAAAAAGATTGCGCTGAACAAAATCTGCAACGGCATGATTTCGCCCAAGGCGTGATGGCTGAACCGGCTTTCGCTGACCAGCAATCCGGCCAGAAATGCGCCCAGCGACAAACTGACGCCAGCCAAACTGGTCAAATAAGCCGTTCCGAAACAAATGGCGATAACCGTCAACAGAAACAATTCCGGCGAACAGGTTTCGGCAACTTTCTCCAAAATCTTCGGCATCAGCTTGCGCGCAAAAAACAGCACCAGAAAGATAATGGCCAGCGCTTTGCCCAATGCCCAAACGATTCCAAGCGCCGACCCGCCCGTGCCACTGAGCATGGGAACCAGCAGCACCATCACAATGATCGCCAAATCCTGAAAGATCAGCAGTCCCAAGCCGACTTGCCCTTGTTCGCTGTTTGTTTCGCCCCGGTCGCCCAGCACTTTCAGGACGATGGCCGTCGAACTGAGCGCGACCAGAAAGCCGGTGAATAGCCCTGCGCGCCAATTGACCCCAAACAATGCCAACAACCCCATTGTCGCCAGCGAAGCCAGCACCACCTGAAGCCCGCCGCCGACAAAGATCAGACGCTTGATGCTGGCCAGTTTTTCCAGACTGAATTCAATGCCGATGGTGAACAGCAGCAAAATGACACCGATTTCGGCGGCGTTATCTACTAGTTCACGATTACTGACCAACCCCAACGCGTGGGGCCCGATCAACACACCAGCCAATAGAAAGCCGACAATCGGCACCAGCCGCAACCGAAAACTGATGTACGCGATGACTGCACCCGCAACCATCAGGGCAACGGCATCTGTCAGATAAGCTGGAACCGCTCCGGCTGCAAAGAATGTCGGCAAATTCATCGTCTAACTTTTCCTCGAATTGATTCTTTTCATCGTGACCGGCTTCGATCATGACGTTTCACCCGGATGTGCAGCAAGCTCAATCCGTGTCACCGGAGGCATTTCGTTTTGCTTATCTTGGAGAAGGTATCCTCTCCGCGCTAAGATCAATTTCTAGTTTGCTTACTCCTCTATGGATGAGAGAGTGACCAACGTTTTCCCAACGAAAGAAAAAGTATGAAGCGAAAAAATCAAGCATCAAGCAGTGTCAATATCGAGGAAAGCATACGTCTTCTTGCGCGCAGGTATGCCGATAGTTTGAAGAAAGCCATCGCCTTACGAATGGCTGAGATGAAGGAGGACGACAGGTCACACGTCCTGATTTACCAAGTGCTGGGGATCAGCGATCAGGAAGGGCGGCTGGTAGATGAATATCAAAACAAAGGAAGGTTCCTATACAAATATGCTGGCTCCTTCTTGGAAGAAGCGGCAAAGCTTTGTTTCCTGGAACGATTTCCGCAATCCGGCTCAGTCCGAATTCCCAATAACCTGGGGCAACGTCCAAAGACTTTTGAAGTTGATTGTCTGGTCGGGATCGAAGCCATTGAAATCAAGTGGCGGGATGCAACCACTGATGGCGATCATATTACGAAGGAACACACGCGCATTCGGGCAATTGTTGATGCCAAGTACACGCCGATTCGAGTAATGTTTTACTACCCCAACCGGACTCAGGCGATCAAGATTCAGCAAACGCTCGAAACCCTTTACAAAGGGGTCAATGGTCAATACTACTATGGTGGCTCTGCATGGCAGTACGTGAAGAAAAGAACCGGAGTTGATCTATTTTCGATACTCAAAACACTGGCGGAAGAAAATGCACCGACAAGCTAATTTGCAATTACATCTCGGCGACTGCTTATCCGTCTTACAGGAACTGGAAAGCGGATCAGTGAATTTGGCGTATCTCGACCCGCCGTTCTTTACCCGGAAAGTTCATCGCCTAGCCCCAAGAGATCGCTCCCGGGAGTTTTCCTTTGACGACCTTTGGGCTACGCAAAAGGAATATGCGAAGTTCTTGTATGAGCGTTTATGCGAAATACACCGAGTCATTTCGCACGACGGGTGCGTATTTTTTCATTGCGACCGAAACGCGGTTCATCTGGCGCGCGCCATTTTGGATGACATCTTCGGTTCCGAGAACTTTCGATCCGAGATCATCTGGCATTACCGCAGGTGGTCCAATTCGCAGCGAAGCTTGTTGCCAGCCCATCAAAATATTCTCTATTACACGAAGTCAGACAATTACACTTTCAATGAAATTTTGATGGAGTATTCCCCAGCCACCAACGTTGACCAGATTCTTCAACGGCGCAGCCGTGATGATTCAAATAAATCTGTGTATGCGCGCGATGATCACGGAAATGTCATTCCGAATGGCGCCAAGCGTCGAGTGCCACTCAGCGACGTTTGGGATATTCCTTTTTTGAACCCGAAGGCCAAGGAACGAACCGGCTATCCCACGCAGAAACCATTGCTTTTGCTTGAGCGAATCATCACGCTCGCCTCAAACGAAGGCGATTGCATCCTGGACCCATTTTGTGGGAGCGGTACAAGTTTGGTTGCGGCGCAATTGCTCAACCGGAACGCTGTCGGAATTGATCTTTCGGAAGATGCCGTGGAAATGACACGGAAACGGCTGAAGGAACTGACTGTCAGCCAATCCCGCTTGCTGGACCTGGGCCGTGAAGCCTACCGGAACGCAGACGAAACCGCTCTTGCCGTTTTGCAGGGAGTGGAATTTGTCCCGGTTCAGCGTAATTCCGGCATTGACGCAATTCTAAAGCAAGACTTTGACGGTGGGCCGGTGACGATTCGCGTTCAACGTTCAGGTGAAACTCTCATGGAAACGGCACGCATGCTGTCAAAAGCGTCTGTCAGCAAGGGCGCAAAGTTAATGTTTGTCATCGCTTTCGCGCGTGGCGGCTGTTTTGACTTCGCGGATGAACTTCCCGCTGGTGTTGTTGTGATTGATTCCCCCGCGTTGGGAATTCGAGAGCATTTAGACAATCTCAAGGTGTCAAACGGGCAGGTTCAATTAAGTCCCTTACCATTAGCTGATTCGGCCAGGCCCTAAAACAATCGCGCTGTAAGCCACAGCCACATCCGAGCCACGATTTGCATACGAGTGTTTTTGATCGCCGCGAAACACCACCACGTCGCCGGGCGACAGTTCGTACTTCTCACCTGAAACCACCAGCTCCACGTGGCCGGATTCGCAGGCCAGATATTCTCTCGTTCCCATCCGATGTGGGACGCCAGTCATTTGTGAACTCGGCGGCAATTCCATCCGGTCAAGTTCCAGTCCTTGCAAATAATCCGGCAGTAGTTTGCGGATCAACACGCCGCCGCGTCGCTGCTTGGGGATGGAATCTGCCGGGTACAGTTTTGCCTGAGCTTTCGGTGGGCTGATCAATTCTTCGACGGGAACCTGGAGCGCGGCGGCAACCTTGGCCAGCACGGAAACCGTCGGATTCGCCGTGCCTGATTCCAGGTTCGACCATGTAGGTCGCGGAACTCCAGACAACCGCGACAATTGTTCTTGCGACAGGTTCCGGCTTTGCCGCAACTGTTTGATGTTCTGCGCAATGTAACCCGCCAGCTTGTCTTCCATACCAGCCAATTAGCATTCCGACAATATATTGTCAATTTCGTCGCCATATCAGCCAGCACTGCATATGATCCAGCCCAGAAAAGGAGGAAGTTGTAATGTCAGAGTTAAATGGAAAATCTGTATTGATTACCGGTGGAAGCCGAGGGCTTGGAAAAGCGCTGGCGCTGAAGCTGGCGGCAAAAGGCGCTCGGATCGCCATCGTCGCGCGACAGAAAGCCGAACTTGACGAAGTTGTGGGCGAGATCAAATGGAACGGCGGCACGGCATTCGGCATTGTGGCCGACGTTGGTGACAAAGAAAGCATTTATCCGATTGTCGGCCAGGCAGCGGCGCTGGCCGGGCCGGTGGACATTTTGATCAACAACGCCAGCACATTGGGGCCAGTGCCGTTGCGGCTGATTCCCGATACGGATTGCGAAGATTTTGAACGAACATTGCAGGTCAACACCATTGGCCCGTTTCGGCTGATCAAGGCCGTCGCAGGTCCGATGATCCTGCGGCAAGCGGGATTAGTCATCAACCTTTCTTCGGACGCGGCGGTCGAAGCCTATCCGGCCTGGGGCGTGTACGGAGCTTCTAAAGCCGCGCTGGATCATCTGACGCGGATTGCGGCAGCGGAGCTTGGCGGCGCAGGCGTTCGGTTTCTGAGCATTGATCCGGGTGAGATGGATACGCGCATGCATGCTGATGCGATGCCGGATGCTGATCCAGCGAGTTTGCAATCGCCTGAAGCAGTCGCAGAGCAAATCGTGTTGATGATTGAACACGCAAACGAGCTTGAAAACGGATCAAGGCTGGTCGTTTCAAGGTAGAGCAGGTTTTCCAACCTGCTCTGGATTATATCAATCGCTCATTATTTGAAACATGAGCAGGTTGGAAAACCTGCTCTACGATTTGCAGGAGGCGTTATGAAAGCAGCACAGGCTCCCAGAGCTAAGAAGAAGGACGTAAAACTGTTGGTTGTTGAAGCAGGAGAATTGCGCGATGGGTTGATGGAACGTTTGCCCGATCATTTGCGCGAAGGCGATTTGCTGGTGGTAAATGACGCCGCAACCCTGCCAGCTTCAATTCACGGACGAGACGAAAACGGGCATCCGGTGGAAATTCGTCTCGCTTCGCAACTGAACGACCGAAGCTGGCAAGCAGTGATTTTTGGCGAAGGGGATTGGCGAACTCCTACTGAAAACAGGCCTGTTCCGCCACGCGTAAAGCCGGGTGAAGAGATCGCCTTTGCCGAAGACTTCAGCGCTATCGTTCTGAAGGAAAGCAAGCTGTCTGGCAGATTGCTGGACCTGGAGTTCAACCGTTCAGGCGAAGACCTATGGCAAGACATTTATCGGTACGGCAAACCGATTCAGTATTCGTACATGACTGAACAACTGAATTTGTGGTCGGTGCAAAATGTTTATGGAAGCCGACCTTGGGCTGTGGAAATGCCAAGCGCCGGGCACGCGCTGGATTGGCAGTTACTGCTGAAGCTGAAGGAAAAGGGGATTCAGATTGCTACGCTGACGCACGGCGCGGGCTTATCCGCCACAGGCGACGAGCAAATTGATCACGCTTTGCCGCTGGCCGAACGGTTCGAAATTCCTGCGACAACCATGGCGACGGTTCTGAAAACCAAAGCCAGCGGTGGACGTGTTGTCGCGATTGGCACCTCTGTGGTTCGCGCGCTGGAAAGCGCATCGCTTGGCCTGAGCGGTTTCACGAGTTTGAAAATTGGCCCGGAGCACCCGCTTCAGTTCGTAGATGGTTTACTGACCGGAACACACGACGTGACGGAAAGCCATTACCAATTGCTGCAAGCATTCTTGCCGGAAAGTTTACTCTCCCGCATCAGCGAACATTTGGAAGCGCAACATTACCTGACACATGAATTCGGTGATGCGTGTTTGATTCTTGGCTGACGCAAAAAATTGACTTCAGAGATTCGCGCCTTTCACCGTTGAAGAGCGCGAATCTTGCCATTCGCCTTGCACTCGCGTTACAACTCGAATCCGAAGGGTACGCGAACAATGGGCACAACCTGGAACAATCTTTTTCTCCGTCCGCGCAACGGTTATTGGTTTGCCGTTTCGGGCATTGCGGTGGTGACAGCGGCACTTGCTCCTTTTCACAACCGATTCAGTTCGACCACTGTGGCGTTGGCGTTGTTGATTGTTGTGTTGTTTGCCGCCACCGGATGGGGAAGCCGCCCCGCCGCATTGGCAGCGATTTTGGGAGCGGCATGTTTCAATTTCTTTTTCCTGCCACCGGTTCACACCTTCACCATTGCCGCCCCGCAAAACTGGACAGCGCTGGCGGCATTTCTGATTACAGCCGTCACTGCCGGACAGCTTTCTGCCCGTGCCAAGCGCCGCGCTGAAGAAGCCGAAGCTGGCAAAGTCGAGATCGAACGGCTTTACCGCGAGTACCAAATCGCCGAAGAGCAGGCCAAACAAGCCGAAATCTTTCGTCAAAGCGAACAATTGAAATCTGCATTACTGGATGCTGTGACGCATGATTTGCGCACGCCGCTGACTTCCATCAAAGCTTCCGTGACAACCTTGATCGCCGAAGAAAGCAGCGAGGATCCCGTCAAGCTGGATCACGAAAGCCGCTTTGAACTGCTGGAAATCATCAACGAAGAAGCCGACCGGTTGAACCGGTTTGTCGAACACATGGTGGATTTGGCAAAACTGGAAGCAGGCGAATTGCAACTGCGCAGGCGATGGGGTTCGGTTGAAGAAATCATTGCCGCAGCCCGGGAACGCGCCAACGCATTGACTGCCAAACATCACGTTGAAGTTTCTGTTGAAACCGAGCTGCCATCGGTCAGGGTTGACGCTACACTGCTGGCCGAAGTTTTGTATTCGCTGATTGATAACGCCGCAAAGTATTCCCCTGCGGGTTCGGCAATCAAAATTGCAGCAAGCCGTGCTGACAACGAAATGATTTCTATTTCGGTTGAAGATCAAGGTTCTGGCGTTCCGGCAGAACTACGCCAGCGAATTTTCGACAAATTCTTTCGCGCCTCGACTGATGGTTCGCATCAGCCAAGCGGTTTAGGAATGGGGCTGGCCATTGCTCGCGGAATTATTGAAGCGCACGACGGACAAATTTGGATCGAAAGCGGCGCGCATAATCGCGGCACGCTGGTGCAGTTGCTGATCCCCATTGGCGATGAAGATGCAGCGGAAGGAGCCAACAAATATGAGTGACGCGCAGCGCATTTTGGTAGTAGACGACGAAACGCAAATCGCGCGTGTTTTGCGGCGCGGGTTGTCCGCTCATGGTTACGAAGTCCAAACCGCCAACAACGGCGAAGAAGCGCTGGACACATTTTCGCAATGGCCTGCCGATCTGGTCATTACGGACCTTTCCATGCCGCAAATGGCTGGGCTGGAACTTTGTCGCCGCCTGCGTAAATTGTCCCCGGTGCCAATTATTGTTCTTTCGGTTAAGGGAGAAGAACGAACCAAGGTGGAAGCATTAGATTCTGGCGCTGACGATTACATTACGAAACCCTTTGGGATGGACGAACTGCTGGCGCGAATACGCGCTGCGCTAAGACGGACGGTCGCTTCACCTTCGCGTGAACTGACTGAAATTGAACTTGGCGATTTTCACGTGGACCTGGAAGCCAGAAGCGTCGCGGTTCGTAACAACAACCTGCACCTGACACCGAAAGAATACGAATTGCTGGTGTATCTGATTCGCCACGCAGGTAAAGTGTTAACCCACCGCATTCTGCTTGGGGCAATTTGGGGCGGCGATTACACCGAACAAACTGAATACTTGCGTGTTTTCATCGGCCAGCTTCGCAAAAAAATCGAGCCAGACCCAGGCAATCCTCGCTACATTTTGACAGAACCCTGGATTGGATACCGGTTCAATCCAGGTTCTTGAAACCTGCTTTATTGCGGCCATTTCGAGGTTTTCTTGCCGTCAACATTTTTCCCGCAAATTTTGGAAGTTTTTGAGCGCGCCGAGCGAATACCTAATGTCAGCCGACCGGCGGACGCTACAAAGACGATGAGCAACGGAACGAGATCCAGCGACCATGACTTGTTGCGGCTGATGATGGCTGGCGACGAAGAAGCGTTTACCGCGCTTTACCGGCGGCATCAGGGCAACATTTATCGGTTCGCGTTGCTGATGAGCGGTTCGGCTACAGTCGCCGACGATGTGACGCAGGAAGTCTTTCTGGCTTTGATGGGCAGCGGCCAGCGTTACGATTCGGATCGTGGCCCGCTGACGGCTTTTCTGTATGGAATTGCCCGCAACCAGGTGTTGCGATCCCGTCGCCGTGAACGCACATGCGGCCCTTTGGAAGAAGAAACAGAAGACGGCGAGGTTGTAATCGTCCGAAATTTGGTTTCACAGGATGACCCGCTTGCCGACATGGTACGCAGCGAAATCATCAGCGCTGTGCGACAAGCCGTTTTGGCTTTGCCTGCGCGCTATAGAGAAGTTGTCGTGTTGTGCGACTTTCAAGAGCTGAGCTATGCCGAAGCAGCGCTTGCGCTTGATTGCGCGGTCGGCACAGTGAGCTCCCGCTTAAATCGTGCGCGCGCGTTGCTGGCCGGACGATTACGGCCGATGAATCCAACGGACGCCGACGCATTCGAGGCTGCACCTGTGAGGTGTTTGGCATGAACTGTCAGGACTTCGAAAGCATTATTCTTGGTATGGCGCGGGCCCAGTTACTGGAAGCTTCGGCTCGCCGCCAGACGATTGCTCATATCGCTGGATGCCCGGCTTGTGCGGACAAATTTGCCGAACAGCAAGAACTAACGGCTGCTGTGCGCGCCACGGCGAAAAGCCTTGCAAATGAAGGAGCTTCCGCGCAGGTAGAGCAGTCGCTTCGTCAGGCGTTCCGGGAACGAACGGTCACAAACGTTCGGCCAGCCTTTGGCTTTCTGACTGCTTGGAAGTGGCAATGGCCAAAACCTGCATTGCTGGCAACTGCGGCGGCAATTCTTTTTCTGGTTTTCGCTGGAGTTATTTGGCGATGGTCGTCAGCAGACAACGGGCAAGAAACGGCGATTACGCCGCATTTGCCTTCTGCCCCAGCGCGGAAAGACCCAGACAATTTGCCGAAACCATTTGCTCCCACAAACCAGCCAGAGCTTAGGCAACAGATTGCTAGTGGGCGTCGGCGAACGGTGCGTGGGGCTAAAGCAAGTCCGACTATCAGAGAAGAGGTCACTACCGACTTTATTGCTTTGGCCAATGAAAACGAGCTTGTTCCCTTGGAAAGTGGCCAAGTGCTGCGCGTTGAGCTTCCGACTTCGACGCTGATTTCCATGGGATTGCCAATTACTGCGGAAGACGTAAGCAAGCCGATTCTGGCCGATTTACTGGTTGGTCAAGATGGAATGGCGCGCGCAATCCGCTTCGTTCGACCAGGCGAGCCTGCAAATGGCGGCTTGCCGCAACCATCCAATAACAAATGATCTGAAAAAGGAGCTATCAATGAAAACAACTCGATACACCATCGCCATTTTGTTCATCTTTTCCATTTGCGGCTTAACCACTTTCGCTCAGGATCCGGATCAGGAGAAAGCGATTGCAGCAAAAAAAATGGCGATAGAAAAAGCTGTCGCACAAGGCCAAATCGTGGAGGTTGAAGAAAAAATCAAGGCAGAATTTATGACCGTACTGGGCGCGCAGATGAGTTTTGAAACCAAGCTGACCAAGGGTGCGCCTTATTCGGCAGTGGCAGTTTC
>CAZXHW010000032.1:0-19119 GCA_964639915.1 uncultured Heliomicrobium sp. | reverse complement strand
AATTTTCATCGCCATGATTTATTCGGCTGGCGTGCCGATGAGCCACTTGTATAAGTTCGTGCCGGTTGCAGCGGTTGCAGGCGTACTGATGGTGATGAAAGTGGCGTGGCGCTGGGAACGCGTCAAAGTCTTTCTTGACCCGGAAAGCGATCCGCTTGGCAAAGGTTACCAGCCATTGCAATCGCTAATCGCGGTTGGTTCCGGCGGAACGAGCGGTTTTGGCTTTGGCTTGAGCAAGCAGAAGTTGTCGTTTTTGCCAGCGCCGCAATCGGATTACATCTTTGCTGTAATTTCAGAGGAACTTGGACTTTATGGCGCGGCGACAATGGTTGTAGTTTTTGGGGTTTTGCTGTGGCGTGGATTGCGCGCTGCGCATCACGCGCCTGATCTGTTGGGGAATTTGCTGGCAGTTGGAATCACGACGGCGCTTGTTACACAGGCTTTTTTCAACATCAGCGTGGCGTTGAACCTGCTTCCGTCAAAAGGAATCACGCTGCCTTTTGTCAGTGCAGGCGGAACATCGTTATTTATCAGTTTGGCCGCAATGGGTGTTTTGTTGAATGTGTCCGGACAAGGCCGCCCGGTTGCTGCTGCGGATTGAGCACGGGAAAGCCGATGGAAAATCCCCTATGGAATTGAATGACGGAAAAGTTGGCAACGGCAATAACGAATCCGCAGTCGGCAATTCACTGTCCGAAATTTCTGTACTAATCGCTGCCGGTGGAACTGGAGGCCACGTCTTTCCGGGAGTCGCCATTGCGCAGGAACTGAAGCGGCGAAATCCTGAGACGAAGATTTTGTTTGTCGGCACAGCGCGCGGACTGGAAACAAAGATTGTTCCGCGCGAAGGCTTTGACCTTCATTTGATCGAAGTTTCAGCGCTCAAACGGGTGGGAATAATCCAGCGAATCAAATCGCTGTTGTTGTTGCCGAAAAGTTTTCTGGCGGTTCGTTCTTTGATTCAGCAATTCAAACCGGATGTGGTGATTGGTGTGGGGGGATACGCTTCGGGGCCGGTTGTGTTGATCGCTTCGTTGATGGGCCTGCCGACTTTGGTTGCGGAACCGAATGCGTTGCCGGGATTTACGAATCGTGTTCTAGCCCGCTTTGTTCGCGCTGCGGCAGTAACCTTTGAAGAAGCCAGACGGTTTTTCGGTGACAAAGCAGTCATTACAGGCAATCCGGTGCGTGCGGATTTTTTCGAGGTGCAGCCGAAACCGTCCGCCGGAAACGGTGATGCTGTTCATATTTTTATTACCGGCGGCAGTCAGGGCGCGCGTGCCATCAATTTGGCGATGATCGGCGCTTTGCCGCTGCTAGCGGAAGAAAAAGACAAACTTTCAATTACACATCAGACTGGCGAAAGCGATTACGACAAAGTTCGCGCAACCTATCTGGAACTTGGCTGGCGCGTGGAAGTGAAACCTTTTGTCGAAAACATGGTGGATGAGTTTGCCAAAGCCGACCTTGTCATTTGTCGCTCCGGAGCGACGACCGTGGCGGAATTGGCTGCGGCGGGCAGACCCGCTTTGATGATTCCGTTTCCGTTTGCCGCCGACGATCATCAGCGGAAAAATGCCGAGGCGATGGAACTTGCCGGAGCCGGGCGGATGATTTTACAGGCTGAACTGTCGCCGGAGCGATTGGCGCAAGAACTGCTCTGGCTAACTGGCGATCCGCAACAATTGGCCAGAATGGCTGCTGCCAGCAAAGAACTTGGACATCCGGACGCAGCGGCGAAAGTTGTAGATTTGGCAATGATGATTCGCGGCCGGTGATTGTTTTCAACTGACTATGTTCAAAAAATATCAGCACATTCACTTCGTTGGCATTGGCGGCATCGGCATGAGCGGTATCGCTGAAGTGTTGCTGAATCTGGGGTACAGGGTTTCAGGTTCAGATGCGAAGAAGTCCGCAATTACAGACCGGCTGGAAAAGCTGGGCGCAAAGGTCTTTGAAGGACATAGTCTTTCCAATGTGAGCGACGCTCAGGTGGTTGTTACTTCGACAGCGGTGCGTCCGGATAATCCGGAAGTCGTGGAAGCCGTTCGCAAACAGGTTCCTGTCATTCCGCGCGCTGAAATGCTGGCGGAGTTAATGCGATTGAAATATGGAATCGCGATTGCCGGTTCACACGGCAAAACGACTACGACTTCGATGGTGGCGTCGGTTCTGGATCGCGCCGGAGTTGATCCGACAATTGTCGTCGGCGGTCGCGTCAACACGCTGGGCAGCAATGCCAAACTCGGTCGTGGAGATTTTATGGTGGTCGAAGCGGACGAAAGCGACAAAAGTTTTTTGAAGCTTTCGCCGACCATCGCTGTCGTAACCAACATTGACCTGGAACATTTGGATTTCTATTCCGGCATCGAAGAGATTCGCGAGCATTTTGTGCAGTTCGTTAACAAGGTCCCGTTTTACGGTTCGGTGATTATCTGTCTGGACGACGCGAACATTCAGATGATCATTCCGCAAATTACGCGACGGGTGATTACGTACGGCATGCGCGCTCAGGCAGAAGTCGCCGCCAGCGATGTGCAAATTTCGCGCGAAAATTTCGGTTCGAGCTTTATGGTGCGTCGCCGTGGTGAAGAGCTTGGCCGTATCAAGCTGAACGTGCCGGGCGAGCATAATGTCTGCAACGCGCTGGCCGCAGTGGCGGTTGCGCTGGATCTGGAAGTCGCTTTCGACAAGATTGCCGAAGGGCTGGAAGCGTTCACGGGCACTGGTCGCCGGTTTGAAATCAAAGGCATGGTTCCCGACGACGGCAAAGGAATTTTGGTGGTGGATGATTATGGGCATCACCCAACTGAAATTCGCGCAACCCTGGCCGCTGCCAAAACCAGTGGCCGGCGTTTGGTGGTGTTATTTCAGCCACATCGGTATACACGCACGGCGGCATTGCGCGACGAATTTGCGCGTTCGTTTTATGACGCTGAAGTCGTTTTGCTGGCTGATATTTACGCGGCCAGTGAAGATCCGATTCCGGGGGTAACGGCGCAAGCGCTGGCTGAAGACATTGAAAAATTTGGGCATCGCAACGTGCGATACATTGGCCCAATCGAAAACGGAGCACCAGCTTTGCTGGATGCCGCGCAATCCGGCGACTTGGTTTTGACGCTTGGCGCGGGAAGCGTTTGGCGCGTTGGCGAAGAATTTTTGACGGCAAAACAGGGAAAGTAAGCAGAACAAATAATAAATGCCAAGACGTAACCCAACAGATCGGCTGACTTCAGGCAGCGATTACGCTGATCGGCCCAGACCGCGCCGCACCAGCAAAACTCGCCACCCGGCAGACAGCAACGTAAACCCATTGCAGCGCGGGATTGCTCCACGGCGCAAACAGCCGTCTCAACAGCGATTGCGTTTTGAAGACGATGATATGCCCACTGGCGTGACAATGCGTCGTCGCGCGTTGAGCAGAATTATCCCGGATGGATTTGGCAAGCGATTAGGCAAAGTCAGTGCCGCATTGTTTTTTATCGCCTTGTTGTTTGGCGGGTTGATTTTCGCGCTATACCTGTTTGGCGGATCACGCTTTTTTGCGCTGCGCGCGGTCGAACTGGAAGGCAACAAGCGTGTGACCTTTCCCGAAGCGAAGGCAATGATCGATCGGGTTTCTTCCGAAGGCGTCTGGCGCGCAAAGCTCAAGGATGTTCGGGATGAACTGAAAAAGAATGAGCTGATCGAAGAAGCCGAAGTAACGCGTGTGTTGCCCGACAAATTTCACGTGGTTATCAAAGAGCGCGAACCATTCGCGCTGGCCAGGCGAGGGGACAAGCTGGTTTGCGTGGATCGCAACGGCATCATGTTTGGCGATGCGTCCCTGCTGAAAGGGCAAAACGTCCCGCCTGTGGTTTCAGGATTGATTGATAGCGGAGAAAACATCATTGAGGAAAATCGCCGCAGACTGATGCTGTATCAGCAACTGCTGGCCGATTTAGACAGCACCGAGCCGAAACTTTCGTCGCGAATTGATGAAATTATTTTTGACGAAGAGCTGAACATCAGTTTGGTCCTGAAAGATTCGCGAATCGTCGTCAGGGTCGGCAAAGAAGATTTTCGGACAAGATTCAACGCTGCGCTGGATGTCCTGGATGCGATTCGCCGCAAGGATGCCCAGGCGTTGCAGGTTCTCAAAATCGAAGATGCAGAGCGGTTGCTAAGCAGTAGCAGCAGAGTTGCATATCTTAACGCCACGATCCCCAAACGTGTGATCGTGGGATTGGCAGAATAGGTGTCGGGTATTGGATGTTAGATGTCGGTTGATTGCAATTACCGGCATCTAGCATCCGGTATCTGAAACCTGAAAGAGGCTTTATGGCAAAACAACAACACTCACCCATCGTCGGATTGGATATTGGAACCAGCAGCGTGCGCGTGGTGGTCGCAGAACTGATTGAAGGCGAATTGGAAATCGTCGGGGTAGGGGAAGCCGAGTCGAAAGGGTTGCGCAAAGGTGTCATCAGCAAACCGGACCTGACCATTGATTCGATTAAACGAGCGATTGAATCCGCTGAGCGGATGTCCGGATTGGAAGTTCATGACGTGTATGTCGGTCTGGCCGGCGCGCACGTCAAAGGCGAAAACAATCACGCGATGATTGCCATTCCGGGGCGGCACAGGGAAATCAATCGCGAAGATATCCGCCGCGTGATTGATACTGCTTGCGCAATCACAATCCCGTCGGGCCGCGAAGTCGCTGATGTATTGCCACAGGAATACACGGTTGACGATCAGGACGGCATTGACGATCCGCTGGGCATGCTCGGTTCGCGGTTGTCTGTCTCGGTGCATATCGTGACCAGTCCGGTCGCAGCAAAACAAAACGTCATTACCAGTGTGACCCGCGCCGGTTATGGGGTGACGGATGTTTACTTGTCGCATCTGGCCGCAGCCGAAGCTGTCTTGACCGACGAAGATCGCGAATACGGTTCTGCCGTCGTCAACATCGGCGGCGAAACCACCAGCGTGGCCATTTATCAACGCGGAGCTGTCTGGCATACGGCTGTGCTGCCGATCGGCGGAACGCACTTCACCAATGACATTGCTGTGGGTTTGCGAACTCCGATTCATGAAGCCGAACGCATCAAGCGCGAAGAGGGATGTGCGTTCCGGCAATTGCTGACGCAGGAAGAGGCTTCGGACTTGATCGAAGTTCCCAGCGTTGGCGGGCGAGCGCCGCGCGCAGTGTCCAGGCAAATCCTTTGTGACATTCTGGAACCGCGCGCAGAAGAAGTTTTGTCCCACGTCCAGGATGAAATTCGTCAGGCCGGATTCGACCGCCAGCTTTCCAGCGGCATTGTGTTAACCGGCGGTGGTTCGATGCTCAATGGCTTGGTTGAAGTCGCGGAGCAGGTTTTCAATGCTCCGGTACGAATTGGCGGAACGGGTGAATTCAACGGCTTGATTGACGATGCGGCCCAACCTGCTTACTCGGCGGCACTTGGATTGGCGTTATACGGGCTGCGTTTTGAACTTGGAATGGTCGGCAGCAGCCGCAATAACAACACCCAAAACCGCCGTCAGCAATCACCGGCGATCATGGAAAAGGTGAAGTCTTTTTTCGCCATCAAACGCTGAAAAATTTTAGGCTGGCTTTCAAGCGGTAAAGCTTCTGCTCCGCTTGGCTTTTCAATATATCGTGGTAGAATTCGCCATTAGCTACAACATAATGTGAGCGGCCAGCTTTCAAAAAAAACTGAAATATCGCAAAGCTTTGCACTGATTTTAGGAGGTACAGGATGTCCGTAGAGGATCGTATGCAACTGAATTACACCTTTGATGATGAACCGCCCACTTATGGAGCAAGAATCAAGGTCATTGGCATTGGCGGCGGCGGCGGTAACGCAGTCAATCACATGATTGATGCGAAAATCGAAGGCGTTGAGTTTTTGGTTGCCAATACCGATCTGCAAGCGCTGAAACGTTCCCACGCACCGATCAAATTGCAGATTGGGGCGAAGCTGACCAAAGGATTGGGAGCTGGCGCGAACCCTGAAATCGGTCGTGATGCGGCTTTAGAAGATACCGAAAAAATTATCGAATCTTTGGAAGGCGCGGACATGGTTTTCGTCACCGTCGGTTTGGGCGGCGGCACGGGAACCGGCGCAGCGCCAATCGTCGCTTCGCTAGCGGCAGAGCTTGATGCCTTGACAGTGGCCATCGTCACCAAACCGTTTCAGTTTGAAGGCCGTCATCGCTTGCGTCAGGCCGAAGCTGGCATGGAAGAGCTTCGTTCAGTCGTGGACACGCTGATTACAATTCCAAATGCCAGATTGCTTCAGGCTGTGGATCGAAATATGGGGCTGGGCGATGCATTCAAAATGGCCGACGACGTTTTGCGCCAAGCGGTGCAGGGAATTTCCGATTTGATCACCACGCCCGGATTCATCAACGTGGATTTCGCCGATGTGCGAACGATTATGAAGGGAATGGGCATTGCCTTGATGGGCGTTGGCAATGGCATCGGCGAAAGTCGCGCGATGGAAGCAACGCAACGCGCCATCAGCAGCCCACTGCTGGAAGAAGCTTCGATTAACGGCGCGCGTGGCGTGCTGGTCAACATCACTGGCGGACAGGATCTGACCCTGCGCGAAGTGGACGAAGCGATGAACGTCATTCACGATGCGGCCGATCCGGATGCAAACATCATCTTCGGCACGGTTACCGATGAACAGCTTCAAAACGAAATGAAGATCACCGTGATCGCTACCGGCTTTCAACAAGCCAAGGCTGAAAAAGTTCAACCAATTCGTCCAACCGTCGTCCAGGGCGGAGGCACCGGAAATGGAACGGTCGTGACAAATAATACCCATCAGGCACGCCAGATGGTGCCGCCACCGCCTTCGTACCGCGAAGAAGATTTGGATGTTCCGACCTTCATTCGCCGCAAAGCTGACTAATCAAACTGAAAAAAAACAAAAGCGCAGAGAAGAGCCAATCTTCTCTGCGCTTTTGTTTTTTGAGTAACGTTACAAGCTGATTATGCCTGCTCGAATCAAGAGCAGCGATATAATTCCTACGATCAGCCACAGCACTACACCCTGCACCAACGGACGTGCCCCCACTTTTTTCAACGTGGCTTTTGAGATTCCACAGCCGATCAGAAACAGCGTCACGGTTAACCCGATGCGTGCCAGCTTCACGATCCACGGATACACCGCGCCGCCTGCGGGCAAATACGTATTGATGACCGCCGCCAGACAGAAGAACAAAATGAACCACGGCCATTGAATGCGTGCTTCGTGGCGTTTGATGAACGCCGTGGCAATCGTCATCGGGACGATCCACAATGCGCGTGCCAGCTTGACTGTCGTCCCAACAGCAAGCGCGGCAGCACCGTATTTGGACGTGGCACCGACCACGGAACTGGTGTCATGAATAGCCAGCGCCGCCCACAATCCGAACTGCGATTCATTCAGCCCAACCGCCCAGCCAATTGCCGGAAAGATCAACAACGCCACAGAGTTCAGTATGAACACCGTGCCCAGCGAAACTGACATCTCTTCGTCTTTGGCTCCCGCAACGGGGCCAACAGCGGCAATCGCGCTGCCTCCGCAAATCGCCGTTCCAACGGAAATCAACAGTGAGTTAGTTTCAGCGACCTTCAGCAACCGGCCCAGCGCCAAGCCCAACGCCATCGTTGCCGCAATGCCCACTGCGGTGTAGACAAAGCCTGACCGTCCGGCGCGCACGACTTGTTGCAGGTTCATCCCAAATCCTAAGCCTACGACGCAGGCTTGCAGCAAGGTTTTGGAAAAGGATTTGGTTTGTTTCGAATACGGATGAGGAAAAAACAGGCCGAACGCCAACCCGATGGCCAACGCAATCGGTGGAGACGACCAGGGCGTGATGGTAAAAATGAGTGCGAGAAAGAAAACGATCTTGGGGAACATGCGCGCCGAAGTATACGCACGGTCGCCAAGCCTGTCTAACCGGTAGAATTGAGCGATTAAGCTTTCAAGTAATCGGAAAGTTTTGCCAAATCCACGTTTCCGCCCGACAACACCACGCCGACGCGCTTGCCTGAAAAATCAAACTTGCGATGGAACACGGCTGCGGCTGCGGCTGCACCCGAAGGTTCGACCAGCACTTTCATCCGTTCCAGGATAAAGCGAATCGTCGAAATCAATTCGTCATCGCTGACCAGCAAAATGTCTTCGACCATTTCCTTGACGATGGGGAACGTCAGCTTGCCTGGCGAAGGAGTTTGCAAGCCATCGGCAATTGTCTTTGGAATTTCGATTTCCACGCGCTCGCCCTTGCGCATGGATTGCCAAGTGTCGTTTCCGGCTTCCGGTTCGACGCCAAAGACGCGCGTTGCAGGAGAAAGGTGTTTCGTCGCGACGGCCAAACCAGCTAAAAGCCCGCACCCGCTACAAGGCGACAGAAGGAAATCCAGTTCCGGCACGTCTTCAAACAATTCAACTGCCGCCGTGCCTTGGCCAGCCATAATCAGATCGTCGTCAAATGGAGGAACCAACACTAAACCGCGTTCCTGGCTAATCTGTTCGCCCGTGCCTTCGCGGCTTTCGGTGTAGCGATTATAGAAAACCACTTCGGCTCCGTACCCACGTGTGCCGTTGACTTTGATCTGCGGAGCGTCGTGCGGCATGACAATCACTGCCGGAATACCGAACAGCTTCGCCGCCAGCGCAGTCGCTTGAGCATGATTGCCGGATGAGTATGCAAGTACACCGCGTTTGCGCTCTGACTCGCTCAGTGAAGCGAGTTTGTTATATGCGCCGCGAAACTTGAATGCGCCCGCGCGTTGCAGATTTTCGGCCTTGAAGAAAACTTCGCAGCCAACCAGTTCGTTGAATTGCCGCGAAGTCAGAACCGGCGTGCGATGTGCGATGCCAGCAATTCGCTGGCGAGCTTCCAGGATGTCGTTGTAACTAATCATATTTCAGGAGGTGGGAGGTAGGGGACGGGAGACAGACGGGAGGTTACGTAAGTGCGAACTTTTCCCAACTCCTAACTCCGATCCCCCAACTCCTATACTGGTTTGATTTTGAAACTAATATCAACCGCCGGAGCCGAATGCGTCAGCGCGCCAATGGAAATCAAATCCACGCCGGCTTCGGCGTAAGCGCGAACGTTCGCAAGCGTGATGCCGCCGGAAGCTTCCAGCAGTGTGCGACGTTCGCCGGGTTCGTGCGCTTCAACTAGTTGCACAGCCTGGCGAATCAGTTCCGGCGTCATGTTATCCAGCAGCAAAATGTCTGCTTTTGCTTTCAGGGCTTCGGTGACTTGGTCAAGCGTGGCAACTTCGACTTCGATTTTATGCAGATGACCGGCGGCTTCTTTGGCGTGGGCGACCGCTATCGTCACGCTGCCTGCCAAAGCGATATGGTTGTCTTTGATCAGCACGCCGTCATCCAATCCCATCCGGTGATTGTGACCTCCGCCGACCAACACCGCATACTTTTGCAAAGCGCGAAGCCCGGGCGCGGTTTTGCGCGTGTCCACGATCTTGGCTTTAGTTCCGGCAATGGCTTCAACGTATTTGCGCGTCAGCGTAGCGATGCCGGAAAGATGCTGCAGAAAGTTCAACGCGACGCGCTCCGCTGCCAACAACATTTGCGCGTCGCCCACCACGCGGGCAAAGACTTTGTCGGCTTGTAGCAATTCGCCATCCACCGCCGTGGTTTCGACTTCCAGATACGGGTCAAGGTGCATAAACACGGCGTCAGCAACTTCCAGCCCGGCCAGCACCAATTCCTGTTTCGCCATGAAATTTCCGCGCGCCTGCTGGCCGCTTTTCACCACGGCGCGTGAAGTAATGTCGCCTCGTCCCAAATCTTCGTCCAGGCAACCGGCGGCAATGTCGTCAATCAATGGAATGTCTTGAGGGTTAATCATCGTTTGTCGTGTTATCTTCCGCAGCAATTTTTCTCAAACTGGGCGAAAGCTTTTTCGAGTCCAAATTGCAATTTTGCACGCGCGTTGTTGTTTAGATAATTCTGGCAAGCCGTAGATGGATTGCTGGTTGCCAACGAGCTTTGACAAACAGCGACCGGAACAAATCTTTTCGCGTCTTTCCAAAAACTGGCGCCGCCGGCAAAAGAATGCTCCAGGCTGTTGCGAGCCATGCGTTTTAGCTGTCTGTAATCCACACCGTGATCTTTCACCGCTTTGGCGTATTCCTGCGTCATTTCTGAACGGGAAATTCCCAGATCGTCTGTTGCCAGTGCCACCGGCACGCCGAGTTTCAAATACATCGGCAGCGGATGTTCTTTGCCGCGTACGCCCAGAATTCCATCGTTACTGGTCAAACAGACTTCAACCAAAACGTTTTTCGCGGCCATCTCTTTCAGCAGTTCATAAGGTCTGTCTTCGTACATCACGTCAACGCCGTGGCCGATTCGTTTGGCATGTCCTTTCTGCACAGAATCGCGGATGTGAAAACGCAACCCTTCTGGTTGAACTAAGCCTGGAGCCAGTTCGCCCGCGTGCAATGTGATGTTCGCGTTTTGGTAATCCGCCACGGTGTGCAGATAATCCAGCATCTTCATTTGCAACGGGAAATTGTTCATCGAAGCGCGCGTGTCTTCGGCCTGCACCATGTTCAATGCGACGACTCTCGGTTCGGCTTTCATGATTTCCATTGCACCGACCATTTGGGCGAAAGCTTCGGGCGCAACATTGCTGCGCGCTACTTGATAAACGTACCGAATCGTCATCTGACAGGCGGGACTGGCTTTTGATGGATCCGCGCATTCGAGCAGTTCGCGCAACTTCGCTTCTAGCTTATCCAACACTGCTTTGGTTTCCTGAACCGCGCTGGTTGCAGCGGGCGAAATTGGTTGCAGGATTCCGCCAGCCAAAAACTCTTCGCGCTTTTTGGCAAAGAACGCATTCAGTTCGGCTGCGGGAAGCTTCAATAGATCTTCGTCGCTTTGCCAAGTCTTGTTTCGTCCGGCGTTTCGGGATTTGCCATTGTCAGGTGTTAGCATGATTTCCAAATAACTGACGCGCTCGGAAACAGCGCGTTTGGCGACTTCTGCCACCATATCGCCAAATCGAGGAGCGTCGCTGGCGGAGCCGAATTTGGCGAAAGCATCGAAGAATTGATCGTGCCCGCTCAAATTCGACTTTTCCAAATTCAACATTGACCAGGCATATAGCATTCGGCGATAGAGCACTCCATCGGTTAATGCATCGCTGGCTGGCCGTTTGGCTGAATTTCCATCGCATTTCACCAGCGCAAATGTCACTGGATCAACGCAGATGTCGGATTGAGTCGCAGCCCATTCGATGAACGATTCAGCGTACACCGTGCCGGACAAATGCAGGTGCAAATCGGCTCCTTTGGGCATTTCGCGCAAGAACGCATAAAGCTCCAATGGATTCGTTTTGACAGATTCAAAATATCGCGCAGTTCTCGATTCTGCTGTTGCCGACCCGGACGGTGGCGTTTGGGCAGAAGACTGCAGTTGAATGCTGAATAGCCATACCAAGACAAAGCTGAAAAATTGCAGCCGATTGCTGAATCGAACTGAGGCCAAGCTATGTCCCATCGTCTCCTCCAAAGATCAATTTTTTACAGCGATTCAATCGTTTGCCGCAGTTTGGCAATTTGGTCGGCCAGTTCCGCAGAACGAGCACGAGAATCGGCAACGACTTCGGCAGCGGCGCGCGCGATGAAATCCGGGTTACCCAGACGTTTTTCCAAACCTGCCAGTTCGTTTGTCAGCTTGCCCAGTTCTTTTTCCAGTCGGCCGCGTTCTTTGTCGAAATCAACCAGCCCTTCCAGCGGAACGGCGACTTCGGCTCCGGTGAACACCGCCCGGGCTGCGCCTTTGGTCGTTTCCAGCTTTTCGACAAATTCCAAATCACTGATTCGCGCCAGCCGTTTGATGTGATCGCTCATGCTCGTCAGCACTTCGCGCGTTGTGTCATCCGCTGGAGCAATGCTGGCTTTCAATGCCACCGAAGGCGCAATGTTGAATGTGGAGCGAATGTTGCGCAGTTTGGTGATTGTTTCAATTACCAGCGCCATTTCGCGCTCGGCGCGGCCATCCAGTTGCGCGGAGTTATGCGAAACGAATTCGGCTGTGCTGATCGTATCGCCTTTGTGCGGCAAGCGTTGCCACAACTCTTCAGTGATATACGGCATGATCGGATGCAGCAAGCGCAGACTGCGTTCCAACACGTAAATGATCCGCCGCTTCACCGCCAACGATTGGTCACTGGGTTCTTTCGCCGTCACAAACGGTTTCGACAGTTCGATGTACCAGTCGCAGAAATCATTCCAGAAAAACCGGTACAGCTCTTCCGCCGCTTCGTGGAAACGGTATTCGCCCAGCGCGTTGTGAACTTCCGACGCGACGCGATTCAACCGGCTCAAAATCCAGCGGTCGGCCAGTTCCGGTTCGGAAAGTTCTGTTTCCCAATGGACCGGTTCTTGCGCTTCCAGAACTTCGTCGCAATTCATCAACACAAACCGCGTGGCGTTCCAAATCTTGTTGGCAAAATTACGAGCGCTTTCCAGTTTTGATTCCTGCAACGCCAAGGTCAGCCCAGCAGTCGAAGCCCCCGTTAGTCCAAACCGCGCTGCGTCGGTTCCGTATTTGGCAAACACATCCAGCGGATCAATGACGTTGCCTT
Organism: uncultured Heliomicrobium sp.; assembly: GCA_964639915.1. Lineage (GTDB taxonomy): Bacteria > Acidobacteriota > Blastocatellia > RBC074 > RBC074 > RBC074. The sequence continues at coordinate 6,504 of CAZXHW010000032.1, read as the reverse complement.
TGGTTTTGGACATTTTCTGGCCTTGCGGGTCCAGCACCAGCGCGTTGATGTACACCGTTCGAAACGGCACGTCGCCCATGAACTTCAACCCCATCATCATCATTCGCGCGACCCAGAAAAAGATGATGTCGAACCCCGTCACCAGCACGTTGGTAGGATAAAACCGCTTCAAGTCTTCGGTTTCATCTGGCCAGCCTAAGGTCGAAAACGGCCACAACTGCGACGAAAACCAGGTGTCCAGCACATCGCTTTCTTCCGTTAGTTCGGCGGTTGAATCCAAGCCGCGAGCTTTGAGTCGCTCGCGCGCTTCGGCTTCATCACGCGCGACAACGATTTCACCTTCGGGCGTGAACCATGCGGGAACGCGATGGCCCCACCACAATTGCCGCGACACGCACCAATCCTGGATGTTTTCCAGCCAGTTGAAATAAATCTTCGTCGTGCTTTCCGGGACGAACTTCGTGCGCCCTTCGCGGACGGCGGCGATGGCAGGTTCAGCCAATTCCTTCATTCGCATGAACCACTGCATTGAAATCAACGGTTCAACGACTGAGCCGCTGCGCTGGCAATGGCCCACGTTATGCGTGTAATCCTCTACTTTCAGCAACAAGCCCAGCGCTTCCAGATCGGCAACGACTGTCTTGCGAGCTTCGTAACGATCCAAGCCGCGATATTTTTCCGGAGCGGCGTCGGTAACTTTGGCGTCTTTGCCGATGACCTGTATGAATTCCAGATTGTGGCGTTTGCCCATCGCGAAATCGTTCGGGTCGTGCGCAGGCGTGACTTTGACAAAGCCGGTTCCGAAATCCTTTTCGACGACTTCGTCCTGAATGAAGGGAATTTCGGTGCCGACCAGCGGCAACACCGCTTTTTTGCCAACAATCGAAGGATAACGGCCTGCGGCTGTGGCGTCTTCGGGATTGAGCGCAATTGCCGTATCGCCCAGCATCGTTTCCGGTCTGGTCGTCGCGACAACGATGAAATCTCCGGCGGAAGTAGAGAGCAAGCCGGATTTCTTGTCTTCGCTGTTGGCTGCTTCGTATGCTTCGGCCAAACCTTCAACCGGTGAACTCGCGTCGCGGCCAATCGGGTACGCAATGTGATACAGCTTGCCTTTGACCGATTTCATTTCGACTTCCAAATCGGAAATCGCCGTTTGCAAACCGGGCGACCAGTTGATCATTCGCTCGCCGCGATAGATCAAGCCCTCGTCATAAAGCCGCACGAAAACTTCCTTGACGGCGTTCGACAACCCTTCATCCATCGTGAAGCGTTCGCGCGACCAATCCACCGAATCGCCCACGACGCGCATTTGCCGCTGAATCGTTCCACCGGAATGTTCTTTCCATTGCCAGATTCGTTCGACGAATTTTTCGCGGCCCAGATCCTGGCGCTTGACGCCTTCGGCGGCAAGTTGGCGTTCAACCACCATTTGCGTGGCGATGCCTGCGTGATCTGTACCAGGCAGCCACAACACGCGATCACCTGCCATACGCCGCCAGCGCGCCAGCACGTCTTGCAGCGTCTGGTTCAGCGCGTGGCCCATGTGCAAATACCCCGTCACGTTCGGCGGCGGGATCACCATCGAAAATACTTTTGCTTTGGGATCAGGATTGCTTTCGGGTGAGAAATAACCGCCTTGTTCCCAGAACGGATACCAGCGGTCTTCGACGTCTTTTGGTTCGTAAGTCTTCGGAATTTCCATGCGATTGCCGTAAATAAGTGGATGAATCATCGGTGCGAATTGAAGCGGCGAGTATCGCCAATCAGCATATAAATGACAAACGTGAGGCTGATCGAATTGCAAAGAATAAACCACGGGGAGCACGGGGTACACGGGGAAAAGAATTGTAACCATTGGCTCATTCCTATGATTTATCCCCCGTGATCCCTGTGTTTCCCCGTGGTTATCCGGAAATGTAAATGATCTGGATAATGACTTGACGCCCGGTGAATGCTTCAAGCAAGCTAAGGCTTCGATTAAACCCCAAACACGGAATTATCAAATTCAATGACCGATCATACTTTTTCTCTGTTTCACCACACGGCCTCGGGCAAAAGCGGGCTGACTGGCAAACCGCCGTTGTTGTTATTGCTGCACGGGTACGGGGCAAACGAAGACGATTTGTTTTCCTTGGCTCCTTACTTGGACGAACGCTTTTTCGTCGTCAGCGCGCGCGCACCAGTTAGTTTGCGCGGGATGGGCGGGTACGCGTGGTTCAATCTGGCTTTCACGCCCGAAGGCATTTCCGTTGACCCGGCGGAAGTCGAATCGGCCCGGGTAACCCTGCACAAATTCATCGGCGAAATCGTCAAAGCCTACGATTGCGATCCGAATGCAGTATTTTTGGTCGGCTTCAGCCAGGGAGCGATGATGAGCTTGGCCGTGGCGTTGACCTATCCCGGCACAGCTACCGCTGTTGTCGCCATGAGCGGACGATTGATGGCGCACACCGTCCAGCAAATCCCTGACAAAGACGCGCTGATCGGATTGCCGGTATTCGTCCTGCACGGAACCAAAGACGCGGTCATTCCCATCAGCCAGGGGCGAGAAACCAGCCGGTTGCTTTCCGAGCTGCCCGTTGATCTGACCTACCGCGAATACGACATGGGCCACGAAGTTTCCGCCGAAAGCCTGGAAGACATCACTGAATGGCTGCGCGAACAATTGAACCGCGCGTCTTCGGCGACGCGGATCAATTGAAGATTCGGTTTCAACGCAAAGGCGCAAGGTGGCAAAGTCGCAAAGAGAAAGTCCGATAGACAGGCTGTAGGAAACTCGACGTGGCATCCATCCAAAGAAATCTTTGCGCCTTTGTTCCTTCGCGTCTTTGCGTTAAGCCTCTTCCTCTAGCTCCACATAAAATTCATCTTTGGGATTGATCTCGACGTCCGGCATCGGCTCGAACTTCGACGGATCGAAGGGCGGCATCTCCGGTTCCGGCGCGCCGAGTTCGCGCAGATGTTTGCGCGACGCTTCGAGTCCCCAGTGATACGCATACGGCGGCCCATCGCACCACGCCAGACGATAGGCTTGGGTGGCGGCTTCGATGGCTTTCGCCGTATTGCCTGCATCGCGTTCTAGTTGTGCCAGAACATTCATCGCATCGGCGTGAAAGAGCGGATACGGCCCGCGCTCGGCCGCTTCCCAAACATCATCCAGCAATTCGCGTGCTTCGGCAGGCTGATTCTGTAGGCGGCGCGATTCGGCGAGCGCAATCAGGGCGGGAAGTTCTTCTTCGGCATAGTTCACTGCTCGCGCGCGGGTCAGCGCGTTATGTAACCGGTCATCCGCGACAGCGAAATTGCCCAGGCCCAGCGCCGCCGCACCCTGAACGCGCGCTACGCGGATGAAATCACGTTCCAACTTCAGAACGTGCGCCAGTTCCAACGCGCGGTCAGCGTAATCGCGCGCTGCCGCCCACGCACTGCGCCACAGCGCCCGCTGCGCCAGATAAGAATTGACCACGCCTTCAGCTTGGTCATAAGACTGCGCGACAAAGATTCGCAAGGCTCGCTGCAAGGCTGCCATAGCTTCGTCCGCTCTTCCCTGCGCCACCAACTCCAGGCCAAGCAAATACAGACTGTACGCTTCACCAAAGCGATCTTCCCCCACGTAGGCGATGACCAGAGCGCGGCGCGCGGCGGATTCGGCTTCGCCCATCGCGCCCGACAGCCGCAATGCATCTGACAGGTTACGCAAGCCATTGCTAACTTCTTCGTCACGCTTCGTCTCCGAACTAATTATGATATAGCGGCGAAACAATGGCGCAGCGCGCCCCGGCTGCCCGCTGAATTGATACGCCAGCGCCAGTGCATTGAGCGCGACCCCCTGATAGCTCGGATCGCGCAAACGCGGCGCCTGATCCACGCCATCGGGAAAGAGCTTCTCCAGCAGTTCGACCCGTTGGCGGCTGGCACTCAGGCGGTAGAGAGTGGCATCCTCCAATTGTTCGTAAAAGAGTTTTCCGGCGTCATCAAACCGTCCCAGTCCGATCAGCGTGTGGTAAAGCTCGATGGCGGGCGTCAGGTCTTCCAGACGGCTGACTTTCAGGTAATCGTCAATCATCGGCGCGGCTTCAAAATGGGCGTGGAGGTTGGTGTAAACGCCATACCGCCCATCATCGCCCAGACCGCTCCATACCACGCCGCGAACAATCGGGTGCAAGTCGTAGCGGTTGGCGCGCTTATCCCATCCAACCAGCCCGCGATCTTCCAGTTCTGCCAACGCTGCATCCAATCCTTGTTCTCCGATTACAGGCTTGCGTTTGCTTCTTCGTGCTTTGGCGACGAGCAAAGCGACCAGCGTGTCATAGCTCGCAGGCATACGAAATGCAGCGATGGTTTGCAGCACTTGCAAAGCACGCTCATTCAATCCGCGCAACGCGAATTCGAGCACGTGCGATTTCACCTGCACCAGTGGGATGTCTCGGAACGGATCGAAATCGGGATGCGCCTTCCGCCAAGCGTCGAAATCACCTGGCTTGCGCCGAAACCGTGCGACTTCGCCCGCCAGCGATTGGATCAGGAGCGGGTGATTTTCGACTCTTCGGAAAACTGGCAGCAGATTGTCGCGTGCTCCTGTTGCGCCAAATGCTCGCCACAATTCGAGCGCATCATCTTCCGCCAATCCGGGCAAGAAAAGCGCAAAGCAATTACTTAGCGGCGCGCCGGTCACTGCTTGCAAATCCGCCGGGTAAAGTCGCGTGCTGACCAACACGCGCGACGCTCGCACTGTCGTTAATTTGCGGAGAAACGCACCTGCTCGTGGATCGGCGGTTTTGCGCAACCGATGCTCGCCCGTGAACGATTGCGCCGCACTTTCCGGCAAGCCGTAAGCGTTCGCTACCCAATTGGCCGTCTGCCGGTCGTAATCGTCATCGGACAGATGTGCCGCATCCATCCGCGCGTAGGCAATCAGCATTCGCTCCAATCCATCCAACACAATCAGAAATGGTTCGCGGTCGAGCGCTACCAGCAAATGCGCTTCTTGGTCGGACTTGGGAATCTGTTCGATTTCCGACTGCGACCGTCGCGTGACATATGCCAACGCGCGCGTGACGAAGTTTTCAAACGTCGCATCGCTTTCGTAAAAGCTCCACCACAACCGCCCGGCCATCGGTTTCATTTCCTGTGGAGCGATCTCGTTGAACCATTTCCACGTCAACGCGCTCTTGCCCATCCCGCCGATGGCGACGACGTTCAGGATACGAGTCTTGAACACGTCCGATTCCGGCTTGGCTACCCAATCGGTCAACAAATTGAGTTCCGCTTGCCGTCCAACCAGCCGGTGCGTTTGCAGCAGCGTGTATGGATGCGCGATGAACGGTTCGGGCGGCGCGGGAATATCGTAATGCGGATGGAAGCTGGGCGCAGGCTTTCCTTTTTCGTCTTCTTCGCGGCGGCGCAAATCGGCCAGCGCTTGAATGACCAAGCCGCGCAATTCTTCGGGCGATTTGAATTCACCTCGAATACGTCCGGCGCTGGCGCGCTTTTTCAACTCGGCGAGTTTCCGTTGCGCATCGGCGTCAGCTTCGACATCACGAGATTTGACCGGATGGTCATCGTGCATCAGGAAAACCAGAATCGGGATGCCGCGTTCGACGGCTCGATTGAATTCCAGTTCGGTGTACGAGATGTCGTGGCCCGGCGGAACTTCGCCGTAACGGACGCCGAAAATGCCAATGTAAATGTCTGCGCTGTCTACCATTTCGCGGTCTACAGTGAAGGCGTTGGCGTCGCGGACAGGCAATTGCTCCATGCCGATGGGGAAGACGCTTTCGCGCAGGCAGGCTTCGACGACTTGTTTGCGGTGGTCGGGTAGATCAAGCGAGGTACTGCTGATCATTGCAGTTTTTTGGCCGGGGCGGGGAAGAGATGGCATAAGGAAGTCTCCCGAATTGAAAAGAGGCGAATTCAGTATTGCGGCTCTGCCGCTCGATGTGCGGAAAGGCTGTGCTTTTCCGGGAAATTGGTTTTGATCATATTGGGGCTATGCCCCAGACGTTCGGGCGTAGCCCTTCCATTTATAAGCCGCAAGCGGCAAGTCGGAGACTTGCCGCACATCCGGCGGCGGAGCCGCAAAAGGTGCTAGCGCAACTCTAGTGAATGCTTGGAAATCACATCTGTGTAGCTCTGCAATCCGCCCGCTGAAAACTCTTTGACGAAGCTGTCCATCGTCTGCAAAAGCTGCGTGCTGTAATACCCACTGACCGATTGCGGATGCGCGTAACCGAACGTGCCGTTGAAATAGCTGCGGATGATGACGCTATTGGCTTCGCGCGGCAGCAGTTTGACGCTGTTGGCAAACTTGTCGAATTCGTCTCCGCGCGACAGGTAAAACTCTACGTTCGAGGTGTAAAAGGCGGACACTTTTTCCCCACGTTCGTTCAGGTAAGCGGCAATGGCTTTCAGCGCGTGGTCTCCGGCCAGATTGCCGGTGACGGGAATGACCAGATTGCGCTCCTGCAAGGATTTCATGAAGCGGAAATCGTCTTCGTTGGC
>CAZXHW010000031.1:0-19120 GCA_964639915.1 uncultured Heliomicrobium sp. | reverse complement strand
AGCTTGCCCAGTGCCCGCTGCCCAACGCTATGCCCGCCTTTCAGGTTGCCCTGCTGAAAATGATGGAAGGCAGCGGCCACTTGAATTATCGCGTGTAAAAACTCTCGCTCAACGCCTTCCGCTTTTAGCCAAACAGTCTCCCAGGCTTCGTGACATTCGAAGAACCTGCCTGCGTTGAAAAGCTGAATCCCCTGCAGGAATTCTTCGGGCCAATCTTTCATCAGTATCTGGGAACAGCGGGATCAACTTTCAAGGACCATTCGTCAATGCCGCCGATCAAGTTTTTCAGATTGCTGAAGCCCTGTGCGGCTAGGAACTGGCAGGCGCGATCCGACCTCATGCCGTGATGGCAGTGCAAAACAATCGCTTCGTCTTTATCAGGAAGCTCCTGCGACCAGAGCATAATCTGACCGAGCGGCTTCAGTTCCGCAGCGGCAATTTTGGCATGGTCATATTCGTGAGCTTCTCGCACATCAATCAGACGAAACTTCTCTCCCGAATCCATTTGGGATTTCAACTCTTCAGCAGTAATGATTCCATAAGTGGGCATAACGATAACTCCATCAAGAATTGGGTTGGCTGGATTGGTTGCGCAACGTTTCAATCAAGGATGTTAGCCGTTCAATATCGGCTTTGGCATCCGCCAGATCGCGCTTGCTGGCCATAAAGCTCTGCCAGTGGCCGCTTTCGACAATGGGCGAGACCCGCTCTTCGCCCAGCGCGCTGGCCATCACCGCGATCAGAATACCGGAAATTTGCGTGTGTTCGACGTATCGAGCAATCACGCTATAAGCCAATTCGGCGGATTCCAGATTCCAGTCCAGTTCTGCTTTCGGTTGTTCTTCCATTTGCTATTTTTTGAAAATCGGCAACTCGACCAAACGCGCGCGGCCAAGCTCTGCTTCACCTTGTTTCAAGATAAATTCAGTTCCTACTTCCAGACAGTACCGATGGGCGTACCCAAGAGCGATCTTTTTATCCAATGCAAAGCTGAAAGTGCTGCTGGTGATTTCTCCTGCGCGACGTCCAGCCATTTGACCTTCGACGGCAAATAATTCGGTCCCCCTTGGAGGCAGAGAATCTGCTTCAATCAAAAAGCCACGGAGCCGTTTCGCCGGTTGCCCGCGCCAAGGAATTCTAGCGATTACTTCCTGCCCCAGGTAGCAGCCTTTGGTGTAACTGACAGCCGCCTCCAGTTCGGATTCGAGAATAATGTAATCCTCTCCTGCGTCTATGCCTTCACGAGCAACACCGTCCTCAATGCGCGCAATTTCAAAAGCGGCGTCACCGACTTCGCGAATGGAAAAAGATTGGCCAACATTCAAAATTGCCTGGCGCACATTTGCTGCGGATTCTGTTTCAACAAACAAGTCAAAGCCCATTTCGGCGCAGCGACGGTGATTGGCAACCCAAACTTCGGTTTCAGCGATTCGGTATTTGCTGATTCTCAGATCAGCAGTTTCAATTGATTGCTCCGTCAAGGCTTCGACCAATTCAGCCGCACGCGGCCCGCAAAGCGAAACCAAAGCCAAAGCGTCGCTGGCATCTGTGACAAAAAATTCCCCGGCTGGAACGAAGCGGCTCAAATTCTTGAAAATCTTTTCTCCATTGATTGCATCGAGTTCTATCAACAGATGTTCGCCCGTGTTGTAAATCCGGCAGAGTGCCGATAACTTGCCCTGCAAAGTCGGAAACGTCGCCAAAATGCCATCGCCTGGTTGCAAAGTTTTGACGTCGTTGCTGACCAAGCCATTCAAAAACTGAATGGCATTCTTGCCGCTCAACTGCAACTTGCCCGCCGACGCAAAATCAATCAAACCGACGGCATTGCGAATGGCGTCATATTCGGCGCGAATTCGGTCATTGGATTCAAGGGATTCAGGTTGTAAAACTGCTTGTGTCATATTGCTGTTCAAGACAAACCTTACAGGAAAAACAGGATTCTTCAAGATGGGTTCATCCTGCAGAATCCTGTCAATCCTGTCTATTTTTCGCTGCCGATTACGGCAATTTTGGTTCAGTCACGTTGCACTTGTCAGTCGTCAACGATTTCAAGAAAGCGATCAGGTCTTCTTTCTGCGCCGGAGTCAGATTGGCTTTCTTCAGGTTGGCTTTGTCCAAAAACTTATTGGGCTTGCCGCCTCCAGTCATAATGTCAACGGCTTCTTCCAGCGTAGCTGCGCTGCCGTCGTGGAAATAGGGCGCTGATTTGGCAATATCGCGCAAGGTTGGAGTTTTGAAAGCCCCCGTCCACTTAATCTTTTCGGGATCGTCATCTTTCAAATCCTTAAGCGCGGCGATGCGGCCTTTGTCCAATTTATCTTCTGGAGCGTCCATGCCGATGCCAACGTTGTGGAACTGCATGTCGGTAAATAAATGACCATCGTGGCATTTGTTGCAGTTGGCAGATTTGAAAACTTCGTAGCCGCGTTTGACTTGATCGCTGACGGCGGACTGATCGCCTTTGACTTGCCAGCGATCAAACGGAGTTTCGTCATTGCCATTGACGATTGTGCGCTCGTAAGCCGCGATGGCCTGGAAAATATTGTCCTGGTCGGCTTCCTTGCCGAAGATTTTTTGAAACTGCGCTTTGTAACCGGCAACGGCATTGATCTTGGCGACGATTTCGGCTTCGTGATCTTTCGCGCCCATATTGCCACCTTGCCATGCGGCTTTGCCTTGCGCTTCGAGCGATTTACTGCGGCCATCCCAATAAAGTTCTTTGTGGTAGCCGATATTCCAAAGTGTCGGGCTGCTGCGTGCCAGAATTTTGTTACCTGGGCCAATCGCTTTCGGCAAACCGTCCGTCAGCCCTTTTTCGCAAACGTGGCACGAATAGCAGGAACGTGAGCCATCCACGCTCAGCCGTTTATCGAAAAACAGTTGGCGTCCTAACGCGATTTTTTCCTGTGTCATAGGATTGCTGGACGGAATGGCCATCGGTTCCAGTTTTTCCAGCCCAGCCGGGATTGGCAAAAGCTCCGGTGTGTAGGTCGCAACAGGTTCAGTGGGCTTGGTGTCACAAGCCACCACGAACACGGCAAAAGCAGCAAAGCAAACAAATAATGTTTTGGTCATCCAGCGTTGCCAATTCGCAAATTTCATACTTGCTCCTGTGGTTGTCAGCGCAAGCAAACCTTCGGCCTGCGCAAGCAGTTTTCATTTTAAGTTCGGCGCAATTTGCTAAAGAAGGTTGCGCCACAAGTCAGCAATGTCAGCTTTGATTGGAATTTCAGGATTGCAGAGGTGTTATATCGAAAGTCTGCGGAAGCGGCAAGGCAGGAGTGCGTTTGGAGATTGGAAGCCAGTGTAATGAAGCGTCACCGGCTTCCAATCCCAAGCTAATTATTGCAGAAGGACGGGCTTAATGTCTGGATGCATGTCCTTCTCCGCACTTAATACAAGTCAAAGCGGTCAAGGTTCATCACCTTGCCCCAAGCTTTGACGAAATCTTTGACAAACTTCTCTTTGCTATCGCTCTCAGCATAGAACTCCGCCAAAGCGCGCAATTCCGAGTTCGACCCGAAGATCAAATCAACTGGAGTCGCCGTCCATTTGACCTTACCGGTCGTGCGATCAACGCCTTCGTAAATGCCTTCTGAAGCAGAAGACTTGTTCCACTTGGTGGACATGTCCAGAAGGTTGACGAAGAAATCATTCGTCAAGGTTCCGGGCTTATCGGTGAAAACTCCGTGTTTCGCGTCAGCAGTGTTGGCATTCAGCACACGCAGCCCGCCAACCAGCACGGTCATTTCAGGAACTGAAAGCGTCAGCAGGTTCGCGCGTTCGACCAGCATCACCGCTGGTGAGAGGCGCTCTGTCTTGTTGAAGTAGTTCCGGAAACCATCCGCCGTTGGTACGAGCGGCGCGAAGGACATCACGTCGGTCTGCGCTTCCGTTGCATCCACGCGTCCCGGCGTGAACGGCACTTGCACGGAATATCCAGCTTTCTTGGCAGCTTGCTCAATGGCTGCGCTACCACCCAGCACGATCAGATCGGCAAGCGAAACTTTCTTGCCGCCGACAGCCGTGCGGTTGAAGTCTTTTTGAATGCCTTCCAGCTTCGCCAGCACCTTGGACAATTCAGCAGGATTGTTAACTTCCCAATCCTTTTGCGGTGCAAGACGAATGCGCGCGCCGTTTGCGCCGCCACGCATGTCCGTGCCGCGGAATGTCGCAGCCGAAGCCCAAGCCGTGCGAACCAGTTCTGAACCTGACAGACCCGAAGCCAAGATTTTGCCTTTCAGCGCCGCAATGTCTTTGGCGTCAATCTGTTTCGCAGCAACCTTAGGAAGCGGGTCTTGCCAAATCAGGTCTTCTTTCGGAACTTCCGGGCCCAGATAGCGAGAACGGGGACCTAAATCGCGGTGCGTCAGCTTAAACCAAGCTTTGGAGAAAGCGAGATTGAATTCTTCCGGGTGCTCCAAGAAGCGCTTTGCAATTTTCTGGTAGCTCGGATCAAATTTCAGCGCTAGATCCGTCGTGAACATGATTGGAGCGTGCCGCTTGGACGAATCATGCGCATCAGGCACCGTGTTCGCAGCTTTTCCATCAGCGGGAATCCACTGAGTCGCACCAGCTGGGCTCTTGGTTTGCACCCAATCAAAAGCAAATAGGTTGGCCAGGTATTGCGAACTCCAAGCAGTTGGCGTGGAAGTCCAAGCGCCTTCGAGGCCGCTGGTGACCGTGTCGCCCCCATTACCTTTGCCACACTTGTTTGTCCAGCCGAAACCTTGTTCGTCAACACCGGCAGCAGCGGGTTCAGGGCCAGTGCAGTTGCCAGGATTGTGCGCGCCGTGCGCCTTGCCAAAAGTATGACCACCGGCGATCAGCGCAACCGTCTCTTCGTCATTCATTGCCATCCGGCCAAAGGTATCGCGGATGTCTCTGGCGGCTGCCAGCGGATCCGGCTTGCCGTTCGGGCCTTCCGGGTTCACATAGATCAAGCCCATCTGCACAGCGGCAAGCGGATTCATAAGTTTACGATCTCCGCTGTAGCGTTCATCGGCAAGCCATTTCTTTTCCGGCCCCCAATAAACAGTATCCGGTACCCAATCGTCCGAACGCCCGCCAGCAAAGCCATAAGTCTTCAATCCCATAGATTCGATGGCGACATTTCCAGCCAACACCATCAGATCAGCCCAGGAAATTTTCTGGCCGTATTTCTGTTTGATTGGCCAGAGCAGTCTTCGCGCTTTGTCTAGGTTGGCGTTATCGGGCCAGCTATTCAACGGCTCAAATCTCTGCTGTCCTCCGCCCGCACCGCCACGACCATCAGCCACGCGGTACGTACCAGCGCTGTGCCAAGCCATGCGGATAAAGAACGGGCCGTAATTTCCATAATCAGCAGGCCACCAGGGTTGCGACGTCGTCAGAGCCTTTTTGATGTCCGCTTTGACGGCATTGAGATCGAGTTTGGCAAACTCCTTGGCATAGTCGAACTTTGCCCCCATCGGATTCGATTCGGGCGACTGCTGCCGAAGTGGTGTGAGATCAAGCTGCTCAGGCCACCAGAACTGTGGCGATTGGGCGTTGACCTCGTATATTGATAGCGATGATATTGCAGCAACCGCAAAAGCGGTGAACAACGTCTTCAGGTACTTGTTCATTAACTCCTCCTTGATCGAACGGAAACCCGTTCAGCTTTAACCTTTTGGGCTTTTCCTCGATTGAACAAAGGGCCCATTCCGCCTCGTCAAATCGTTGGAAAGTGCCTTCTCTAAACAAACCCAATTGACCTTGTTGATTGCCCGGGCAAAGCACAGCTTTGACTAAGTGTAAAGCGCTGTTTACCATACCAGTCCTTTCTGGGTATGAAAGACAGAGGCCAACCAGTCACTGGAGTTCGTGCCAGAAAATAGGGAATCCAATTTTTGGATTTATTCTGACGCCTTTAGCAATTTCGGTAGCGCCAACTTCTGAAAATTGCTGAAGGCGTTTGTTTGTGTTTTGCAGCTAAGGCGCTTGCCTAGCTGATGGAATCAAGACCTTTCTGGAAACGTCCGGCATGCGATCTTTCAGCACGCGCCAACGTTTCAAACCATTCCGCAATTTCGTCAAACCCTTCTTCGCGGGCGATGCGTGCGAAATTCGGGTACATCTCTTTGTATTCGTAAGTTTCGCTGGCCACTGCGGATTTCAGATTGGACATCGTATCCCCAAAGGGTTGGTCTGTGACGGGATCGCCAACTTCTTTCAAAAAGTCCAGATGTCCGTGCGCATGACCTGTTTCGCCCTCGGCAGTGTCGCGAAATAATCCCGCAATGTCGGAATAGCCTTCGACATCAGCCTGGCGCGCAAAGTACAAATAGCGGCGATTGGCTTGTGATTCACCGGCAAAGGCTTGTTTCAAGTTCTCGTGCGTCTTCGATCCTTTAAGAACCGGCATTCAGTTTCTCCAATTACTAAAAAGGAATCATCGCGCTCTGAGCGAGCGAATCTGCTTAGCGGCGCTTACCGGCTTAATCTGGCAGGCCTGACAAATCCCCACAAAATCCAGCCTATGCTCTTCGATTTGGAAACCGCCTACGACTTTGGCTCGTTCGACCAATGCCATCAATTTCTTTTCAAGCGCCATTTCAACATCCACGATCCCGCCGCAAACTCGACAAACCAAATGGTAATGCGTGTCCTTTGTCGTTTCGAAATAGGTGATCGCCATTCCAAAATCCAGTTCGCGCACCACACCCTGCCCAACCAGAACACGCAAATTCCGGTAGACAGTGCCAAGGCTCAGGCGCGGATGACGGCGTTTGACAATTTTGTAAACTTCCTCTGCCGTCAAATGGCCGCCATGCGCTTCAATGGCGTCCAGAATTGCCTGACGTTGTTTTGTATTTCGTAAGTTCATTGGCGGATTACGAGGGCATCTTATTCACGACTAAGGAGTCTGTCAATAATCAGTAATAGGAATAATTACTGATACTGAGAAACGCAAAAAAAGCGGCTCGTGATGATTTATCATCCAGAGCCGCTTTCTTTTTGCTAGCAAGATTTACGCTGAAAAAGAGGTACCACAACCGCAACCACCCGAAGCGTTCGGATTATTGAAAGTGAAGCCCGATCCCATCACGCTGTTGACGTAATCAATTTGAACGTTTTCCAGGTATTGGGCGCTGAACATATCAACGAAAACGCGTAGGCCAGATGATTCAACAACTTCATCTGTCGCCTGCGGCGCTTCCTCAATATTCATTCCGTACTGGAAGCCAGAGCAGCCGCCCGGCACAACACGCACGCGCAAACCGCCATCGGTTCCAACGTTTTCAGATTCAATAAACTTACGCACTTCGCTCAAAGCATTTTCAGTCAAAGTCAGATTCATAGTCTCGTTCTCCTTTTGAGATTTGGCAGACAATGAGCCTGCCGACAGGTTTAAAGATGATTGCGTTATCAAAATCGTTGGCAGGTTTGCCGAGCGAAAAGATAGCGACAGTTACATAGAGCGTCAAATTACTTTTTCAAATTCAAAACCGGCAAAGCCTTGTTCGCCTTGATGGCAGCGATACTGACTTGAGCGGCAACATTCTGAGCAACTTGATTAAAAGCTTTCGCTTGCGGACTGTTGGGCTGGCTGATAACAATCGGCACGCCCAGATCACCACCTTCACGGATGCTGACGGCAATTGGAACCGAGCCTAGAAAAGGAATATCAAAATTCCCTGCCAGCGCTTCCCCGCCGCCATTTCCAAAAATGAAATACTTTTCCCCGTGCGCGCATTCGAAGTAGCTCATGTTTTCAACCACACCCAGCATCGGCACATTCAGTTGCTCGAACATGTTATGAGCCTTGCGAACATCACCCAGCGCGACTTCCTGTGGCGTTGTTACCAACACAGCTCCCGCAATGGAAACCATTTGTGCCAGGCTCAATTGAACGTCCCCTGTCCCCGGAGGCATGTCAACGACCAGATAATCCAGGTCGCCCCATTCGACTTGTCGCAGGAACTGAGAGACAGCCGATGTCAGCATTGGACCGCGCCAAACGATCGCTTTATCACCCGGATTGAGTAAACCAATACTCATGGTTTTAACGCCGTGATAAACCGGCGGAACGATTTTTTCTCCGCGCACCATTGGCATATCCCGTCCGCCCATCATAATCGGCACATTTGGGCCATAAATGTCTGTATCAACGATTCCAACCCGTGCGCCCATCATCCCAAGCGAAACCGCTAGATTGACGGCCACGGTTGATTTGCCAACACCGCCTTTACCGGAAGTCACAGCAATAATGTGGTTGATTCCGGCAATTTCCGCTTTATCCAGAGAACCGCGAGCCTTTGGAACTTCGGCGTCCATTTTGACTTCAACACGTTCGACGCCTGGAATAGACATCACAGTCTTTTCGGCTTCGAACTTCAATTGATCGCGCACTGGACAGGCAGGCGTCGTCAGAACAAATCGAAACCCGACGATGGCACCGCAAATGGAAACATCGCGGATCATGTTCAGCGTCACGACATCTTTGTGCAGGTCAGGGTCTTTCACCGCCCGCAAGGCGTTCAGGACAACGTCTTCAGTAATTGCTTGAGTAGCAGCTTCAGTCATTTAACTTTTTCATCTTCCTTGAAATCTGTGTCAGCTTGCGCGGCACAATTCGGTATTCGCACTGTTGCAAGCCATCTGCGATCCGGCATTCCCGTATCACTTCGCAACCCAGCGTTTCGCGATAAACTCGAATTTCTTCATCGCAAACCTGCGGGTAAGCGACGGCGACACTTTCGGTCGGGCAATTTCGCTGGCGTAATCGGTAGCTACCATCCTTCAGCCTTCTGACGTCAGCCAGGTAGCCTTTCATATTGATCACTTCAACCAAAGCCTTGACTCGTTCGTCAACGCTTGAATCCGCAAACTGCGCTTGCAATTGAGCAATTAGTACATCAGCACGCGCGCTGAGAACTTTCAGCAAAGCGCCATCGCCGAACTGTCGCTCGACATGAACAAGCACTTCTTTGGCAAATTCATCGTAAATCTGCGGAAAAAAACAACGCGCTTTATCCGTTAGCCGATAAATAAATCGAGGCCGCCCGCGTTCGTGCCGTTCTTGTTCATAAGCAATTAGCCCGTCGCTTTCCAGTAAACCCAAATGGCGACGCACGCAGACCTTCGAGACTTTCAGCCATTCGGCCAACTGCTCGACACTCATTGCGCCATTGGTTTTCAACAAGTCCAGGATGGCGCTGCGCGATTCTTTAAGGATGTTTTCTGCCGCAGAAACTGACACGGCTTGGATGTTAAAAAGCGGGCAGGCTTTTGTCAACCGTTTGGTTTCTAAAAGCGAAAGGCCAAAATGCTATCAACAGGAGTTTAATGGAATGGCTGAATTAATTTTTTGACGCCTTTGAGGACGAGTTGATGTGGATTCTTCAAAATATTGCCGCCACGGCGAGATTCCCTGGCAGCATTTCGGATCACTCTCACATCGCGTTCTCCAGTAATTCTCCAGCCGTTTGCGGTCTTTAGCCAGTTCAGCTCTTGTAATACCTCTCCGCGCCGGTTGTTTTGAGGGCCTTCGATTACATAGCGTTTGCGGAAGCGGGTGGTAGCCCTCTGTCCGTCTTCACTAATTTCAAATTGTGGTTCACCGACCTCGACTTCTATTTTGTCAGCTTGGTCGAATAGACGTTCCTTTTCCGCGCGAACAGCAGAATTTGGGACATTTCGTGTCCGGTAAAATACGTCCACGGCTGGTGTATAAAATGTCATTTGTTTGTCAATGTCCCTCTCATTCGTTGCGGCAACCCATTCATTCAATGCGCTTGTGATTTCGGACCGCGCTTGCTCTGAATCAACATCGGAGCCTATTTCACCTGAAACTACACCTGCCCCCTCTGGGGCCTTTAATTCATTATCTGCTTTTTCCAGTCCTTCACTTGAAACGCCAGAGGGGCGAGCCGACTTGGTTGCAGAAGTGCCTGAGGGAGACGCTGTAAGAGGTTCAGATTGAGTGGATGTTTCCGAGCGCGTGGCAACCCACAAAATCCCAATACCGACAAGAATTGCTATGGCAATACCAACCAACACCAGTGGTGACCGTCTAGGGCGTGGCTTGCTGGCAATCAGGGTTTCATCAAAATCCTGATTGCTAATCTTTAATCCATTTTTAGACACTGCGTTTGCAGCAATCACTTCTGTCTGCAATGGGACTGCGCGCTTAATGGTGGTTATTCCAACATCAAACAAGGGGCGCGGGCTGATCTCATCCCGATTGAGAGGCTCTGTTGCTATAACTTCAGTTGCGTATGGGTCCGAGGAATTCTCTGTGACTTTCTCAACTGGCACAGAAACCCGCGTATTGTACTGATCCGTGTCAACTGCTTGGGAATCAATTAACGCAGGAAGTAAACGCGAGTCCCCTTGCTCAACATATCCACCAATCGAATTTTCAATCTCCGCAAGCCTGCTTTTAAGTTCTGTCGCAGATTCAGGCCTTCCAGCCGGTTCTGTTGATAGTAAATCTGTAATCAGCCGATTGAGCTCTGTAGGAACATTCTCTCTAAATTGCTCCAGCGGAGGCGGCGATTCCTGCACATGTTTCAGCGCAATGGCAATTGCTGACGTGGCATCGAAGGGAGGCTGGCCAGCCAGCATTTCATAAAGTATGACGCCGAAGCTGTAAATGTCTGTTCGTGCATCCAATTCGTGTCCCAGACATTGTTCAGGCGACATGTATCTAGGGGTGCCCACAAGCGTGCCGGTCGCTGTTAGGGTGTGGTCATCTGGTGAAAGCTGTTCGCTAATTTTGGCGATACCGAAGTCAATAATCTTGACCATAACACTGCCATCGAAATTTCTGGTCAAAACTATGTTTGATGGTTTCAGATCTCTATGAATAACTCCGCTATGATGGGCGGCTTCCATTCCATCAGCGACTTGCCGCGAAAGCATAATCGCTTCCCCAAAAGACAGTTGGCCCACTTGACGTATGGTGTCAAGCAAGGTCTGGCCCTCTACCAATTCCATCACAATATACGATTCACCATCAGTCAGACTGCCATAATCATAAATGTCCGCAATGTTAGGGTGTTTGATCTTGGCTGCGACGCGCGCCTCACGGCGAAACCGTTCAAACGCTGCCGGATCGGCAGCGTGATCAGGCTGAAATAATTTAATTGCGACTGAACGCTCCAAATCTACATGGGTGCCTGAATAAACCGATCCCATTCCTCCACGCGCAATCAAACGATCAAGCCGATATTTGTCAGCGATTAACCGATCGCCTGGACGACCAGGCATTAACGCTTCGTGCGTTTCTTGAACGCATTCAGTTTCATGATCGTCGTAACAATTTTGGCAAGTCGGACATAGCTTCATAAAAATTCCTTGCAGCTTTCGCCTGACCACTTTACCTAACCAAGAGTGTTTAGGTTCAGCAGCTTCCTAAGTCACATTGCATAGCAGCTCCATACAGCACTGTCGCCATTAAATACACAAAACTGCTCCAAATTAGCGGCGACAGTTCAAACTGATAAGAAGGCAATTGTTGTGCATCTCGCACACAATAAAGGTGAGGTGCCACTAATTGCGCGATGTAAGTGGACTAAGCTACAAGGAAGGAATAAAGAATCATTCGTTTTTTGATCGCCCAGATCGAAGAATGCTCCATGCCAGATAAACCCCAAGCAGGACGGCAAAGAAAAAGCCAACGGCAAACATTGTCCCAGCCCAGCGCTCCCAACCAGAAGGACGGAAAACGGACAACAAAATGGCCAAGCCGACGATAAAAGCCGATGCGATGACTCCTAAAACAATGCGATTGGCCAGACGTTCCAAGCGGCTGATGATCGGCTCAAACGTTCCAGGCTTCATTCCGACTTCAAAACCGCCCCGCTCAATTTCATTCAAAATGTGGCGAAGCTGCTGCGGAATTTCAACGCCAAGCCGTGCCATGTCCAGACTTGCCTGTCCAAATTTCTTTGCCAATCGGCGAGGAGAAAACAGCCGCAGCATCAGTTGCTCCGCATAAGGGGCAATCACTTCCGTCAAATGAAAGTTTGGCTCAAGACGCTTGCCGATCCCTTCCAGCAGAATAATGGTTTTAATCAATAACGCCAGATGTGGCGGGATATGCAATTGGTGTCGGCGAATGACGGCAAATGCTTCATTGAAAAGTGGCGCCAGTTCCACCTCTCCCAGTGACATGCCGAAATACGGCTTAATCAAATGTTCCAGATCACGACGCAATTGATTCCGGTCAACACGATGTTTGACAACTTCCAATTCCAGCACTGCATCGGTCAGCCTGTCGTAATCTTGCCGCGTCAACCCCAGAATTAGGTTGGCCAGATAATCCTGGGTCTTTTCGTCAACCACGCCAACCATGCCGAAATCCACCAGCCCGAATCGTCCGCCAGGTTCAACAAAGAAATTTCCGGGATGCAGGTCCGCATGGAAAAAGCCGTCATCAAAAATCATCTTCAAAACCGCTTTAGCCCCTCGCTCGGCCAATTCGGCTCGGTTGATGCCAAACTCATTCAACGCGCCAAGCTCGCTCACTTTGACACCAAATACACGTTCCTGTGTCAGAACACGTGAAGTCGTCGTTTCCCAAAATACACGCGGGATGCGGACAGTTTTGTCAGTTGCGAAGTTCGCAGCGAACCGGTCTGCGTTCTGCCCTTCGCGTATGTAATCGAGTTCCGCTCGCAAGGTAAGCGCGAATTCCTGCACCAGTCCCAACAAGTCATACCGTTTGGCAAATTCCCAGCGACGATTTAACGCCGATGCCACGTTTTGTAATATTTCCAGGTCTTCTTCGACTTGTTCAACGACATCCGGACGACGGACTTTGACAATGACATCAGTGCCATCCAGCAATTGTGCAGCGTGAACCTGACCAATCGAAGCAGCGGCCAGGGGTTCCTGGTCAAAACGCGCAAAGACGTCCTTGATAGATTGGCTGAGCTCGGATTCCACTACTTCGACGGCAACGTCGGAATCAAACGGCGGTGCTTCATCTTGCAGCTTGGCTAATTCCAGCAAGTATTCGGGCGGCAATAGATCAGGCCGAGTCGAAAGCAATTGCCCCAGCTTGATAAACGTCGCGCCGAGTTCTTCAAGCGCTGTGCGTATGTGCTGTGGAGGAGTCAACGATTGATTCCCAGACGACTCCCCCAGCAATTCCTTGTGAAACGGCAGAAATCGTTCCAGTCCCGATAGGCTGAGCAGAAAACCGAATCCGTGCTTCGCCAGTGTTTCAGCAATCTGGCGGTAACGGTGAAGATGCGAATCTTTAACGCTGACAAGTAGTGGCATGTTGATGATTGTTTCTCCGCCGGCAAGCTTAGCAGCCCCGAAAGCGACATCAAAATTCTCAACGCCGATTCTTCGGCAACCAAAATTGCAGCCCTCAGGTTGCGTAACCCCATTCGCAATGTTCAAATTTTGCCCACGTATGACATTCACAAAATGGTGGGCAAGATGAATCAAAAACCTTCGACCATTGCGCGCCCGAAAGGGTTGCGGCTTCGATCTTTTCGCATTCAAGCCAGCCAGGCGTTTGCGCGGGCGGCTGGTGCCCCGCTTATTACAGGAAACCGTGTCCGGCTGCTGAAGAATGCCGGTGAAAATTATCCAGCCTGGTTGGAAGCCATTCGATCAGCCAAACGCACAATTCACTTCGAAAGTTACATCATCCACGAAGACGATCAGGGCCGGATTTTTGCTGAAGCCTTGGCGGAAAAAGCGCGTGAAGGCGTCACAGTTCGTTTAATTTACGATTGGGCGGGTGGATTAACAGCGACGTCAAATAAATTTTGGCGTTCGCTGAAAGCCGCCGGAGTCGAAGTTCGCTGCTTCAACCCACCGCGCTTTGATAGCCCATTGAGCTGGTTAGGGCGTGATCATCGTAAGCTGCTGACGGTTGATGGCAGAATAGGCTTCGTCGCCGGATTGTGCGTAGGGCAAATGTGGGTAGGTGATCCGGAAAAAGGAATTGAAGGATGGCGGGACACAGGCGTCGAAGTCATTGGCCCCGCAGTTGCTGATTTGGAACAAGCCTTCGCGCAAACCTGGGCAGAAACCGGAGCGCCACTGCCGGAAGATGGATTAATTGCTGCGTCCACAATTCCTGAAGCCGGAGACACCAATGTGCGCGTTGTCGCCAGCATTCCAAACACCGCGGGGCTGTACCGGCTGGATCAAATGATTGCCGCTTCGGCAAAAGAAAGCTTGTGGCTGACTGATGCCTATTTCGCAGGCACTTCGCCTTATGTCCAATCACTGCGTGCGGCGGCGATGGATGGCGTTGATGTGCGCCTGTTAGTTCCGCAAGCCACGGATTTGCCAGTCATGCGCGCTGTGTCGCGTTCCGGCTATCGTCCGTTGCTCGAAGCCGGTGTGCGCGTGTACGAATGGAATGGCCCGATGATCCACGCAAAAACCGCCGTCGCCGACGGGCGCTGGGCGCGTGTCGGTTCGTCCAATCTGAACCTGGCAAGCTGGATCACCAATTGGGAATTGGATGTCGTCGTAGAAGACGATCGGTTCGGCGAACAAATGGAAAAAATGTTTTTGCAGGATTTGGACTATTCGACAGAAATTCTGCTGACGGCGAAACGAAAGCGGCCCAAACCGCGACACAAACGACTTCAACGATTGCGCGCCAAACTCGACACTCTCAGTTCTGGCCGAACTGCCGCCGGGGCCGTCCGGCTAGGAAACGCCGTCACAGCGGCTATTTCCAATCGGCGCATCCTAAGCCCAACCGAAGCGCGAATTATGTTCAGTGGCGGCTTACTTCTTTTGTTGTTTACCGCAGTTGCCATCTTCTGGCCCAGAATCATTTCCATCCCCTTGGCTGTGTTCGCAGCATGGTTGGCGGTGTCGCTGTTTCTCAAAGCCTTTGAACTTCACCGTGAAGGAAAACGCGAAGAATTGGCTTTGCGTGAAATCACAACCGACGTGAATAGCGAAGCCGCCGTCCCGCGAGATTCCGAGTAGTTCACAATGCAAGAAGTAAACCGATTTCGAGTTGCTACCTACAATATCCATAAATGTGTCGGCGTTGATCGCCGATTGCGCCCCGAACGCATTGTCGAAACCTTGCAGGAAATTGATGCGGACATCATCGCCATGCAGGAAGTGCTTTGTGTTCAAGGCCAGGAAGATCAGCACGACCAGGCGCATTTCATTGCCCGCGAATTGGGACTGGATTTTCGTTTAGGAGAAAACCGGCAATTGAAAGGCGGCGCGTATGGCAATGTCGTCCTAAGCCGGTTTCCCATTGTGACGACCCGCAACCATGACATCAGCGTCGCCGGTCGAGAACAACGCGGATGCCTGCGCGTGGACATTGACCTGCACGGGGAACAACCGCTGCATATTTACAACGTGCATCTTGGGACTTCGTTTACGGAACGCCGCCATCAAGCCCGCAAGCTGCTGCAAGAGGATGTGCTGAAAAACGACGACCACACAGGCCCGCGAGTCTTGCTGGGGGATTTCAACGAATGGACGCGCGGCCTGACTTCACGTTTGCTGACAGAACATTTTCAGAACGCAGACATCCGGCTTCAGCTTGGCCGCAAGCGAACGTATCCTGGCCTGTTGCCGTTTCTGCATCTCGACCACATTTACTTTGACGAAGCGTTGGAACTGGTTGAAGCCAAGCTGCACCGCAGCCGCAAAGCTTTGATCGCTTCCGACCATTTGCCGATTGTGGCGGATTTCCGCGTCCGGCATTTTTGAAAGAAATATTCACCACAAAAAACACAAAAGGCACATATCATACCTGCCTCGTTTTGTGTTTTTTGTGCATTATGTGGTTCCCTTTTTCCGATCTAAAGCTGATCAGCTTCACTCAATTTTTATTCTTTGCTGTAATGCCAATCCTATGAATGTACTCGTACTCAATTGCGGCAGCTCCTCCATCAAGTTTCAAGTCATTGCCACCGACCTAGATCGGATAGACCAGAACGCCGACTTGCGCCTGGCTCGCGGCATCATCGAACGCATTGGCGGTGAAGCCGTCTGTTCCCTTCAGGTCGAAGGCCAAGCCAAACAACGTTCCACTTCGCAGCTTCGAGACATTC
The DNA here is from genome assembly GCA_964639915.1 of uncultured Heliomicrobium sp. Lineage (GTDB taxonomy): Bacteria > Acidobacteriota > Blastocatellia > RBC074 > RBC074 > RBC074. The sequence goes on along the minus strand of CAZXHW010000031.1, from coordinate 3,086 downwards.
GCGCGGCGGTAGATTTCATCATCCGTTGGGTCTGTTCTCCGGAATCCGGCCTAGATGCCATTCAAAGCGTTTCTGACATTCATGCCGTGGGCCATCGCGTCGTCCATGGAGGCGAACGCTTCAAACAATCCGTCTTGATCAGTGATGAAGTTTTGCGTGGCATAGACGAATGCATTGACCTGGCTCCGCTGCACAACCCCGCCAACATCAAAGGCATTCTGGCGACGCGGGAATTGCTTGGCACTGGAATGCCGCAAGCCGCCGTTTTCGACACCGCGTTTCATCAAACGCTGCCGGAACACGCGTACCTGTATGCTCTACCCTACCAGTTTTACCGCCGTCACAAAGTTCGCCGTTATGGTTTCCACGGCACATCGCATCGTTACGTCGCGTACCGATACCGTCACCTGCTGAACATTCCGCGCGAACAGGTCAACATCATCACTCTGCATCTGGGTAATGGATGTTCCGCGGCGGCGATCAAAGCCGGAGATTCGATTGATACTTCAATGGGCATGACGCCACTGGAAGGTTTGGTGATGGGCACGCGCTCCGGCGACATTGACGCTTCGATCATTGATTTCCTGATTTCCAAAGAAGGTTTGACCGCGCAGGAAACCGAAGGCTTGCTGAACAAACAATCCGGCTTATTGGGCATTTCTGGCCTGACCAACGACATGCGCGAACTGCTGGAAGAAGCTCGCGAAAACAACGACCGCCGCGCCTTGCTGGCCATAGAATTGTTTTGTTACCGCGCCCGCAAATACATCGGCGCATACTTGGCGGCAATGGGCGGAGCCGACGCCATCGTGTTCACAGGAGGCATCGGCGAAAACGCGGCGGAAATTCGTTCGCGAATATCCAAGGGATTTGAATGGTGCGGTTTGCAGTTGGACGCCGCCGTCAATTCCACCATGACCGGCGGCAACGAAGGCTTGATCAGTGCCGCCGATTCGCGATTAAAAGCCTACGTCATTCCAACCGACGAAGAGTTACTGATCGCGCGCGACACCGTGCGCTGTGTTCACAATGTTCAACAGTAAATTAGGTACGATTGACTCGCGCCGGTAGTGGTATATCGTGTCTTCAGCAAATTCATGAGCCTGGACATTTTACAAAGCCGTAGCCGCGCAAGCAGGCCTCGACTTACTTGGAGGAAGGAATCTTATGCGAAAAATATTTTACTGCCTGATTGTTTGCCTGTTCGTCACCGTCGCCGCTCGCGCGCAAGCCGTCGAAGGCGATTGGGAAGGAACACTAAAGGCTGGAGAGATGCAATTCCGACTGGTGGTTCACGTCAAGAAGGATGACAAAGGTGCCGTGAAGGCTACACTCGATAGCCTGGATCAAGGGGCGATGGGTATCCCGGCCTCTTCAGTCAGCGTCACCGATGGCGTCCTGAAATTTACGATAGACGGAATTCAGGCGACTTACGAAGGAAAGCTGGATGCTGCGCGGAACGTGATCAGCGGTAACTGGACGCAGGGTGCCAATTCTCTGCCGCTGGAATTCGCCCGGCCCAAAGCTCGCGCGGAAGCAAAGCCCCGTACGCCGAAACCGAGCGATATTGACGGCGATTGGGAAGGCGCGCTGGACGCAGGCGGGCAAACGTTGCAAGTCGTGCTGCACATCACCACCTACGAGGACGGAATGAGCGCCAAGCTGGACAGCCCCAACCAGAATATAACCGGAGCGCCCGTCACAACCATTCAACGCGACGGCGCAAAGCTGAAGTTTGAGATGAAACAGTTTGCAGGTACGTTCGAGGGGACGATTGAAAAGGATTTGAAAACAATCAAAGGCGACTGGTCACAGGGCGGCGGGAGCTTGCCGCTCGTTTTGAAAAAGAAGTGAAGCCTTAGCCGACTTCAATCACCATTCCGGCTTTCCGCAACCGCTCTGCCAGAACATCGCCAAGAGCGGTTGCGGGAGTCAGAACTCCTCCACGCCCGGAGCCACCAGGAAGCTGCTCAAAATTCAACGCCAGGCTCAGCGCCGATTCACAGACAAACTTTACCGTAGCGCGGTTGCCGGGATCGCCTTGATCGCGGATCAAGCCTTTGATCTTGCGACCGTCGCTGGCCATGCCGACCAAATCGCACAAGAACCAGCCTTCGTTCATGGTTCGTTCTGAAGGTCCATCGCCGGGTTTGGGCAACAAAGGTTTTATCAATTCGCGAAGCGGAGTTTGTAGCGCGACATTAAACACGGCGGTTCCGGCGGTCATTCCGGCAGCTTGAATGCCGCCCAACAGGCCGCCGAATTTCATGTGTTCTTGATAGCGAAAATCCGGCCCATAAGGCGATTGCCATTGTTCGTACAAAGCGGCGCTGCGGCGAACGACGCGGGTGTTGATCTGGCTCATAAAAAACGGGCCTGCCCAACCGGCAATGTCCGGATCGTACTGGGGAATTTTCGGGTCCTGGTTTCGCGCGATTTCCTGTTCGGAATGCTCACCGGCTGGGTTTAGCAAAAAGACATCGCGAGCGCGCTCCGCTTGTCCAGCTTCAATCAGATTGAACACAGTCGCCATCGTCCCGCCATTCAATCCGCCATTGACCTGAAAATACGCCTTCACCTCTGTGCATTGGATGCCAAGTTGCTTCTGAATGTAGCGCGCCACCAGATACGCTCCCAAATCGGAAGGCACAGAATCAAATCCGCAAAATGGAATGATCCGCGTGCCATCGGCTGCGGCTTGATCGTGGTAACGCGTGATCAGGTCTTTCACCCACGGAGTTTCGCCCGTGATGTCTACGTAATGCGTCTTGAACCGAACGCAGGCGTCAACAATGGCCGTCCCGTAAAGCGCGTACGGCCCCGCCGTCGTCAGCATGACGCGCGTCCGCGAGACAATCGCGTCTACCGCAGCCTGATCTTTGCTGTCGGCAACCAACACATCAATGTCCTTAACCAGATTTCCGATTTCGGCTTTCACCGCTTCCAGCTTCTGGCGATTACGACCGGCGATTGCCCAGCGTAGTTGGCCGGGCTTCACATTCCGAGCGAAGTATTCGACCGTCTGCTTGCCGGTGAAGCCACTGGCCCCGTAAAGCACAACATCGTAATCGCGGTTTTGCATAGGT